>JACFNY010000466.1 GCA_019454625.1 Sphingomonadaceae bacterium | reverse complement strand
TCCAGAACTCGCCGGAGGCCTCACGGCCAAACTGCGATCTGGCGATGCCGGGCGAGCTGGCCGCTGAGCGGCACCGTGCAGAGCACGGTGAGCCTGCCCGCGCGTTCGAGAGAGGCGCGCAGTTCCTCCACCTCGCAGGCGGCGAGCCGGGGATCGCTCGGCATGTCGATGAACAGGCGCTCCTTGCGCGCGAGGCGCCGCGCCGCTTCGGCGAGGCTTTCGCCGCGCGCCGGTTCGGCGATGGGAATCTTGAGCAGGGTGCCGATCACCCGAAGCTGCTCGCGCGCGCCGGGGCGGCGGTCTCCGGCGAGCAGCGTGATGCGCTCGCCGGGGCGGGAGGCGCGCGCCATCGCGGCGAGCTGCGCCAGCGTCGTCGTCTTGGCGCTGCCGCTGTCGCCCACCACGCAGACGTGCGCGAGATCGGTGTGCGGCGGCGGCACGATCTTCACCTCGCGCTCGACGCGGATCAGGAAGCGCGACCACGCATCGGCGAGGTCGGTGCCGGCCGCGGCCATTTCGCCGGTCAGGAACTCGGGGTCGATGCCGACGGCCCGCGCCTGCGCGATGAAGCGGACCATCGGGTCGCGGCCCTTCGGCTGCGGCGCGGGCGCAGGCCCTGTTGCCGGCGTCGCCGCCTGCGGCATCCGCGGCGCCTGCCGCTGGGTGCCGCCCGCGACGACCTCGACGCCGTGGCGGGTGGTGCGGGTCTCGTAAACGACGGCGTCGGGGCCGAACATCTCGGTGACGCGTTCAAGCGCGATGCGGCTGCTCGGCGCTACGATGGTCGTGGTCTGCATGACGCTACCTTAAACTCCCTGTTCGTTGCCGCGGCCGACGACGGCCACCACCTGGACCTGACGGCTGTCCGGGATCTCGTAGAAGGACAGCACCGTCACATCCGGCAGATGTTGGCGCAGGAGCTGGAACAGCGGCCTGCGCACGAGCGGTGTCGTGACGACTGCAAATGTCGTGCCATCCGACAGCAGCGGACGCGCCGCCTCGCCGAGCGCGGTGAGGATGCGCTGCGACAATGCCGGGTCGAGCGGATAGGCGCCGGTGGGATCGGCGCGCACGGAGGCGACGAGAAGCTGCTCCAGCTCGCCGTCGAGCGTGATGATCTTGAGCTGCTCGCGGATGCCGCAGAGCTTCTGGACGATGAGCCCGCCGAGCGCCGGGCGCACCAGCTCGGTGAGTTCGCCCGCGTCCTGCGTGCGATGCGCGACCGCCGACAGGGCCTCGATAATCCGCCGGAAATCGCGGACCGGCACGGCCTCGTCGAGCAGGTTCTGCAAGACCTGCGTGATCGTCTGGAGCGACAGCGTCTTGGTGACGGCGCCGACGAGCTGCGGCGCGGACGTCTGCAAGGTGTCGAGCAGCTTCTGCACCTCGTCCTGCCCCAGGAGCTGGCGCGACTGGCCCGTGAGGATCTGGTTGACGTGCGTCGCCATCACCGTCGAGGGGTCGACGACGGTGTAGCCGTTGGCTACCGCCTGGTCCTTCTCCTCCGGCGGGATCCACAGCGCGTCGAGCCCGAACGTCGGATCCTTGACGGCGCGTCCGGAAACCGACGCGTGGACGAGGCCGGA
>JACFNY010000465.1 GCA_019454625.1 Sphingomonadaceae bacterium | reverse complement strand
GATGGCAGCTGGCGCGCCTGACGCACGGCGTCAGAGCGTCTCGATAGCTTTCAGGAAGCGCTCCGGATTGCCGTCGCGGAGTTCGTCGATGGCGGCGTCGAGTTCGTCCTCGTCGACCCTGGCGCTCGATTCGGCGGCCTCGATCCGTTCGGCGACGGCTTCCAGACGCTTTTCGATGGCCGCCTCGATGCGGTCCGCCTTGGCGTCGATCGCGTCGCCCTTCTTATCCAGGATGACCGCGGCACGATGACCCTTGTCGTCGTCCCCGAAGCCGAAGCTCGGGCCGTCGATATTGGACAGCAGCAACAGGGCGCCGAGGCCGCCGAGGACGATCATCAGGTTCCGGCGGTTGACCGGCCTGTCTTCGCCTGTTTCTTCGCGCGCTGGCGGTTCGTCACGCATCGACGGTTTTCTTCCCGCCCTTCGCCTCGCCCGTCTTGCCCTTCTTGGCCGCGCGCGGCTTCGGCGCCGCCGCGATGATCTCGAACGACGGTCTGTCGTCCTTGATGTGGACGACCACCTCGCCGCCGTTCACCAGCTTGCCGAACAGCAGCTCTTCGGCGAGCGGCTGCTTGATCGTCGACTGGATGAGCCGGGCGAGCGGGCGCGCGCCGTAGAGCTTGTCGTAGCCGCGTTCGATCAGCCAGCTCTTCGCCTCGTCCGAGAGCTTGATGTGAACGTCGCGGTCGGCGAGCTGGAGTTCGAGTTCGAGGATGAACTTGTCGACGACCATCGCGACGACCGGCGTCGGCAGATAGTCGAACGGCACGGTCGCATCGAGGCGGTTGCGGAACTCGGGCGTGAACATGCGCTTGATGGCTTCCTCGTCCTCGCCGACGCGCACGGTGGAGCCGAAGCCGATGCCCTCCTTGGCCATGTCGGCGGCACCCGCGTTCGTCGTCATGATGAGGATGACGTTGCGGAAATCCACCGTCTTGCCGTGGTGGTCGGTGAGCTTGCCCGCGTCCATCACCTGCAGCAGGATGTTGAACAGGTCCGGGTGCGCCTTCTCGATCTCGTCGAGCAGCAGCACCGAATGCGGGTTCTGGTCGATGGCGTCCGTCAGCAGCCCGCCCTGATCGAAGCCGACATAGCCCGGAGGCGCGCCGATCAGGCGGCTCACCGAGTGGCGCTCCATGTATTCCGACATGTCGAAACGGTGCAGCGGGATGCCGAGGATCGAGGCGAGCTGGCGCGCGACCTCGGTCTTGCCGACGCCGGTGGGGCCGGAGAACAGGTAGTTGCCGATCGGTTTGTTGGGCTCGCGCAGGCCCGCGCGCGACAGCTTGATCGCCGACGAGAGCGTCTCGATCGCCTTGTCCTGACCGAACACCACGCGCTTCAGGTCCTGCTCCAGCGTCGCCAGCACCTTCTTGTCGTCGGATGAGACCGACTTCGGCGGGATGCGCGCAATCGTGGCGACGACGGCCTCGACGTCCTTCACGCCGATCACCTTCTTGCGCCGGGCGGGCGGCAGCAGCATCTGCGAGGCGCCAACCTCGTCGATCACGTCGATCGCCTTGTCGGGCAGCTTGCGGTCGTTGATGTAGCGCGCCGACAGCTCCACCGCAGTCTTCACGGCCTCGTTGGTGTA
>JACFNY010000464.1 GCA_019454625.1 Sphingomonadaceae bacterium | reverse complement strand
CGACGTCGTCGTCATCCGCTACGAGGGCCCGAAGGGCGGCCCGGGCATGCAGGAAATGCTCTACCCGACCAGCTACCTGAAGTCGAAGGGGCTGGGGGCGGTGTGCGCGCTGCTGACCGACGGGCGCTTCTCCGGCGGCACGTCGGGCCTTTCCATCGGCCACGCCTCGCCGGAAGCGGCGCAGGGCGGGGCGATCGGCCTGGTGCGCGACGGCGACATCATCGACATCGACATTCCCGGCCGCACCATCAGCCTGCGCATCTCCGATGCCGAGCTCGCCGGCCGCCGCGCCGAGCAGGACGTGCTGGGCTGGAAGCCGGCAGTGCCGCGCAAGCGCAACGTGACGACCGCGCTCAAGGCCTACGCCGCCTTCGCCTCCAGCGCCGACAAAGGCGCGGTGCGCGTCCTGCCGGAATAGAGCCCCACACGGCAGGCAGGTCCATGGCTCGAAGCCCGCGCCGGCAACCCGGGGCGGGCTTTTCCTTGTGGCTGTTCGGCAACACTGGCGCGACATCCGCCCGGTGTGGCTCCGGTGCAATGGCAAATTGCCCATTTCCCGCCATAAACCCGGAGCACCTCGTTGGTTCCCGGACAAGGCGCACGCCAGAGGCGCCTGACGGGGAAGCGACGCCGCACCGCCCGCGGCAAGGATGATGATGACCGTGTACGACGTTCCGAGCACAAGACAGGCATGCTGCCCGCCGATGGGCCGTCTGCTGATGGCAGGCATGTTCTGCGCGGTCGCCGCGGCCACGTTCTCCTGCGCGACGCTGCCGGCCCTTGCGCTCGACAAGTCGGTGATCGGCTCCCCCGACGAGCAGAGAAGCCCGTGGGCCGTGTTCCGCTTCGGCTTCACCGCCTACAAGAGCGGCCACAAGGAGCAGGCCATCGAGGCCTACCGCTACGCCGCCGACAAGGGCCAGCTCGGCGCGCGCTGGAAGCTGGCGCGCATGTATGCCGAGGGCGACGGCGTCGCCCGCAACGACTACGAGGCGTTCAAGTTCTACCAGGAGATCGCGGCGCAGGAGGTCGAGCCCGGCTCGCCCGAGGAAAGCTACGTCTCCGACGCGCTGGTGGCGCTCGGCGCCTATGTGCGCAGCGGCATCCCCGGCTCGCCGGTGCAGGCCAACCCGGCCGCCGCGCAGGATTACTACATGCGCGCCGCCGCGACCTATCGCAACCCGGCCGCCCAGTTCGAGGTCGGCAAGATGCTGATGAACGGCGAGGGCGGGGTCAAGTCCAACATCCGCCAGGCGGGGCGCTGGTTCCAGCTCGCCGCCGACAAGGGCCATGCCGGCGCGCAGGCGACGCTCGGCTATCTCCTGTTCCAGAGCGGCAAGGCCGTGCGCGGCCTCGCCATGATGACGGCCGCGCTGGAGCGCGCGCCGGTCGACGACAAGCTGTGGATTCGCGGCATGCAGGAAGAGGCCTTCGCGCTGGCCGGCGAATCCGACCGCCGCACGGCCATCGCGCTGGCCCAGGACCTGCTCGGCCAGGGCGGCAACTGAGCCGTCGCATCCGCTCCGCAGGGGCGGCGCAGGCGGTTCGGGATTTCGTCTCAGCCCAGCGCCAGTTCCGCTACCGCCGGCACGTGGTCGGAC
>JACFNY010000017.1:7173-14496 GCA_019454625.1 Sphingomonadaceae bacterium | reverse complement strand
TTTTTGCACGCCGATCACCCCACGAAGGGGGTGCCTATTGCACGCTGATCCTCATGCAAGCGCGGGGCGCTCGCCCTGCGCCGGCAGCACTGCCAGCATCGCCTCTGCGGCCGGGCCGGACGCGACCACGCGCTTCCAGTCCTCCTTGCACTGGCCGTCAGCCCAGCGCGCGGCGCTGGCCTCGGCGCGGACATAGTCAGCGCGGCACTGTTTCAGGAATTCGGCTTCCGCGTTCGGCCGCAGCGCGAACGTGGCGGGTGCGGCGGCGTTCGCAGGCGCGGGAGCAGCCGTGGGTGCGGCAGTCGCTTGCGCGCGGCCGGTCTTGTTGTCGTCGCTGCTGACGAACGTGCCTTGCCCGAATCCCTGCCCGTTCCCCACGAGTTGCGTCGCGCACTGCGTTTTCGCGGTGGCGTTCGGGCCGCAGGCCGCACCCTTACGCGCGATCTGCACTTTCGCGGGCTGGCCTGCGAGCACGCGGTATCCGGTCAGCACGTCGGAATAGAGGCGCCGCGCCTGGTTCGCGGCGTTCACCACGAAGATGTCGACCCTCGCCTCGCCGTTGCTGCGGAAGATGTCCGGGCGGCCGAGGCATTGGTAATTGCCTTCGGAGAGCAGGTAGTCACGCCGGCCATCGCCGGTGAAATCCTGCGCGACCATGAACCGGCCTTCGCCCGGCTTGCCGCACGCCGCGGTGCAGCGCCTGTCGAGGTCCTGCACATGCGCCATCACCACGGCTGGAATGGGCGGATATTTTTCAGCGAACGCCGCGCCCGCGGTCATCGCCATCCCGCCGACCGCAAGCATGATTGTGCCGCGCATAGCCCCGTCCCTCCTGCCTGTTCCTCTGAAGAAATAATAACGGTAGCGTCATGAAGCGCCAGTGAATGAAGGATAGCTCCGTAGCGGCCGCGCGGCAAATTTAGGACGATTGACAAGTTTTTGCCGGCGACGGAGTATGGTGCCGGTTCTGGAGATGCCGATTATGTGGAAATACAGCTTTCGGCTTCCGATGCTCGGATTGATCGCGATGCTGTCGTTTCCTGCCGCCGCGATGCCGAACCAGTCGCAGCAGACGCTGACGCCGCAAATCTATCGGCAGCGCTGCCTGTTCTGCCACAAGAGCGCCGCGCCGGAAGGGGTCGCGCCGGAAATCCTCGTCGGCCTGCACCCGCCGCCGGGCGTGAAGCCCGCCGACGTGATGCCCGACATCAAGTGCTGGCGGCGCTGCGAGAAATGCTGGCCGGAGAAATCCGCCACACGGCGATGAGCGCTCAGCCCAGCAGCAAGGCCCAGAGCACCAGCACCAGCCCGGCGAGCGACACCAGCCACACCAGCGTCCGCACCTTCGGGATGCCCGCGGCGTAGAGGGGCAGGTAGATGAGGCGCGCCCAGAGGTAGAGGTGCGCGCCGAGCTCGGTCTTCCAGCCGAGGCGGTCGGCCGCGAGCGCGCCGAGCAGCACCGCTGCGAACAGCGGGAAGGTTTCGAAGAAATTCGCCTGCGCTCGCGCCAGCCGCCCGGCGAGCGGCTTCAGGGGCGGCATCTCCGCATCGCGCGCGCCCATGTTCCATTCGGTGCCGTACTGCGCGGTCTTCACGTTCACCGCCCACAGGATATGGACGAGGCCGAGCACCGCGGCGGCGCCCAGCAGATAGAGTTCGATCGGCATGGTCATCCCTCCCCCCCTTGGAAGGGATCGACGATCCCTTATTCAGCGCCGCTTCGCAAGCGGGCGGAAAGGCGAGGGGTCAGGCGGCCGCCTGGCTGTGCGCGGCGAGATCGACCTCGGCCTTGATGCTCTCGGCGAGCAGGAAGGCGAGTTCGAGGCTCTGCCCGGCGTTGAGGCGCGGGTCGCAATGCGTGTGATAGCGGTCGGCGAGCGCCTCGTCGGTGATCGCCATCGCGCCGCCGGTGCACTCGGTGACGTTCTGGCCGGTCATCTCGGCGTGGATGCCGCCCGCGTGCGTGCCTTCGGCACGGTGCACCGCGAAGAAGCCGCGCACCTCGGCGAGGATGCGGTCGAACGGGCGCGTCTTGTAGCCGCTGCCCGACTTGATCGTGTTGCCGTGCATCGGGTCGCACGACCAGATGACATGGCGCCCCTCGCGCTTTACGGCGCGGACGAGCGGCGGCAGGCCCGCTTCCACCTTGTCGTGGCCGAAGCGGCTGATGAGCGTGATGCGGCCCGGCACGTTCTCCGGATTGAGCGCGTCGATCAGGCGGATGAGCGTGTCCGGCTGGAGGCTCGGGCCGGCCTTGAGGCCGAGCGGGTTGCCGACGCCGCGCAGGAACTCGATGTGCGCCGAGCCTTCGAAACGCGTGCGGTCGCCCACCCAGAGCATATGCGCGCTGGTGTCGTACCAGCGGCCGGTGAGCGAATCCTGGCGCGTCATCGCCTGCTCGTAGCCGAGCAGCAGCGCCTCGTGGCTGGTGTAGAAGTCGGTGCCCTTTAGCTGCGGAACGGTTTCCGGGCTGATGCCGCACGCTTCCATGAAGGCGAGCGCCTCGCCGATACGGTCGGCGACATCCTTGTACTTCTCGGCCCACGGCGAGCGGCCGACGAAATCGAGGTTCCACTTGTGGACCTGATGCAGGTTCGCGAAGCCGCCCTGCGCGAACGCGCGCAGCAGGTTGAGCGTCGCGGCGGACTGCATGTAGGCGCGCAGCATCCGCTTCGGATCGGGCTCGCGCGCCGCGCTCTCGAAGTTGATGTCGTTGACGATGTCGCCGCGGTAGCTCGGCAGCGAGACGCCGTTCAGTTCTTCCATGTCCGCCGAGCGGGGCTTGGCGAACTGGCCGGCGAGGCGGCCCACCTTCACCACCGGCATCCGGCTCGCGAAGGTCAGCACCACCGCCATCTGGAGGAGCACGCGGAACGTGTCGCGGATGTGGTTCGGGTGGAACTCGGCGAAGCTCTCCGCGCAGTCGCCGCCCTGGAGCAGGAAAGCCTTGCCCGCCGCGACCTCGGCAAGCTGGGCTTCGAGCGCGCGCGCCTCGCCCGCGAAGACGAGCGGCGGATAACTCGAAAGCTCGCCTTCCACGGCCGCAAGCGCTGCCGTGTCCGCATAGGCGGGAAGCTGCCGCGCTTCGAAATTGCGCCAGCTGGCCGGGGCCCAGGATCGCTCGGACGTCTTCATCGCGCGCCTTTTGACGCGTCACCTCAAGGAGCGCAAGCAATGCTTTCTTGGGGATCGGGAGCCCCCGGCGCGCCATTTGCCGCAGGCCTTTTGCGGGACTGGTTAACGCTCTTGTAACAATTCGTCGCAAAAGATCAGGCTAAGACAATGAATGCACTTGATATTAATCATTGATGCGTACATTGTTCACATGTTCCGGGGGACGGGGGTACTCGTGTCATGCTGAAACAGTCGCCGGTTTATGAGCGCAAGGCGCCCAACAGTTACCATCACGGCAATCTCCAGACGGCGCTGCTAAACGCCGGTCTGGAGCTTCTCGAGCGTCGTGGCTGCGCGGATCTCGCCCTGCGCGAGGTCGCCCGCGAGGTAGGGGTGAGCCCCGCCGCGGTGTATCGCCACTACGCCTCGAAGGAGGCGCTGCTGACCGCGATGGCCATCGAGGGCTTCCAGCGGCTGACCGCCGTGCAGGTCGAGCCGATCACGAACAGCGTGGTGACGCCGGTGCGCTTCGCCGACATGGGCCGCGCCTATGTCCGCTTCGCGGTGCGCAACCCGGCGCTGTTCCGCCTGATGTTCAGCGACCAGATCGATTCCAGCCGCGATGCCGCGCTGATGTTCGCGATCGAGCCGCTCACCGGCAATATCGAGGACGCCGTCGCCCGCCTCGCGGGTCCGCGCTTCTCGTCCGCGATGCGGCGCAAGGCGGCGCTGCGCGCATGGTCGCTGGTGCACGGCCTGTCGATGCTGCTCATCGACGGCCAGCTCCGCATCGCGCACAGCGAGGTGGACCGCATGATCGAGGCGGTCGTCGACCCCAACCACGCGCTCGCGATTTAAGCGCTACCGCATCAGCACGAGTTCTTCCGCCATCGTCGGGTGGATGGCGACGGTTTCGTCGAGCTGCGTCTTGGTGAGCCCGGCCTTCACCGCGATGGCGAGCGGCTGCATGATATCGGCGGCTTCCGGCCCGATGATGTGCGCGCCGAGGATACGCCCGGAGGCTTCGTCGACGACGAGCTTGTAGAGCGACCGCTCGCTCCGGTTCGCCAGCACGTTCTTCATCGGCCGGAAGTCGGACGCATAGACGCGCACCGAGCCGTAGGTATTGCGCGCCTGTGCCTCGGTGAGGCCGACGGCGGCGATCGGCGGATGGCTGAACACGGCGGACGGGATGCAGCCGTGATCGACGCGCCACGGCTTGCCGCCGAACACGGTATCGGCGAAGGCGTGGCCCTCGCGGATCGCGACCGGGGTCAGTTGCACGCGGTCGGTCACGTCGCCGACGGCGTAGATGTTCCCGATGTTGGTGCGGCTGTCGGCATCGACCTTGATCGCGCCGTTTTCCGCGAGGGCGACGCCGATCGCCTCGAGGCCCAGCCCCGCGCTGTTTGGCGGGCGGCCGATCGCGTAGACGAGGAGGTCGGTTTCGATCGGGTCGTCGTTCCCGGCATGGATGAGAAGGCTGCTGTTCGCCTGCTTCTCGACCTTGCGGAACGGCGCGTTGAAGCGAAAGTCGATGCCCTTCGCGGTGCTGATCGCCTGCAGGCGCTCGGCGAGCTGCTGGTCGTATTCGCGCAGCAGGCGGTCGCTGCGCAGCAGGAGCGTCACCTTCACGCCGAACGCGTTGAAGATACCCGCGAATTCGTTGGCGATGTAACCGCCGCCCGCGATCACCACGCGCTTCGGCAGCGTCTCCAGATGGAACACCTCGTTCGAGGTGATGCCGTGTTCGGCGCCTTCGCAGTCCGGGATGCCGGGGCGCGCGCCGGTGGCGATCAGGACCTTGTCGGCAGTGACGGTCCTGTCGCCGATCCGTACCGTGTGCGCGTCCTCCAGCACGGCGCGGCCGTGGAGGATCGTCACCTTCTGGCTTTCGAGCGTCGAGATATAGGCCTTGTTGAGCCGGTCCACCTCCGAGAGCACGTTGCCCTGCAGCGTCGCCCAGTCGAAGCGCTTGCTTTCCACCGCCCAGCCGAAGTGGCGTGCGTCTTCAAGGTCTTCGGCGAAGTGCGCGCCGTAGACGAGCAGCTTCTTCGGCACGCAGCCGCGAATCACGCACGTTCCGCCGACGCGGTACTCCTCGGCAATGGCGACGCGCGCGCCGTAGCCCGCGGAAATCCGCGCCGCGCGCACGCCGCCGGAACCGGCGCCGATGACGAAGAGGTCATAGTCGTATGCGTTCATATTTGCGGTCGGGCCCTTTGTGGCGGTAGATTACGGCTGTGTAGCGGTTGCCGGACGCATCCGGCAACGCGGGGAAGGTAGGGTGAGATGACAACGGTCGCAACGGCGCCCCAGGACATACCTGCCCGGCGCAAGGTCCTGCTGGTGGAAGACTCTCCGCTCGTCGCCATGTTGCTCGAAACGTTGTTCGAGGACATGGAGTGGGAGATGGAGGGGCCGGCGACCCGTCTCGACGAGGCGCTTGCGCTTGCCGAGGCCACGGACGCCGACATCGCGCTCCTCGATGTGAACCTCGACGGCGAGATGAGCTGGGCGGTCGCCGACCGGCTGAAGGTGCGCGGCATCCCGTTCGTGTTCGCCACGGGCTACGACGGCGGCTCGGTGCTGCCGGAGGCGCACGGCGGTGCGCCGTTCGTGAGCAAGCCGTTCCAGATCGCCGAGCTGGAGCAGTTGCTTCGCGTTATGGTGGGCGACGAGGCCTAGACCGCGATCGGTTCAGGCTGAATCAGGCTCTAGAACAGCCGCCCGCCGTCCGGCACGCGTTGCGCCGGGGCGAGCAGGACGACTTCGCCGGTTTCGTCCGGAACCCCGAGCGTCAGCACTTCGGAGACGAACTTGCCGATCTGGCGGGGCGGGAAGTTGATCACGGCTGCGACCTGCCGCCCGACGAGGCTTTCCGGCGTGTAGTGCGCGGTGATCTGCGCCGACGATCTCTTGCGGCCGATCACCGGGCCGAAGTCGATCACCAGCTTGATCGAGGGCTTGCGCGCCTCGGGATAGGGCGCGGCTTCCGCGACGGTGCCGACGCGGATGTCGACGGCGAGAAACTGGTCGAAGCCGATGGTGTCGGCGGCGGGTGTGGCAGGATCGTGGTTCAGGTGCATGGCGAAACTCAGAGAAAACGGTGCATGACGAGCGCGTCGACCTCGCCCTCGGACGGGTGATCGAAGGCGCGGGGCAGGCGCCCGACGATGGAAAAGCCCATGCGCTGCCAAAGTGCAACCGCGCGCGTGTTGGTGCCGACCACGAAGTTGAACTGCATGGCGCGGAAGCCGGCCTGCCGCGCGGCCTCCAGCGAGTGCTCGCACATGCGCGCGGCGACGCCCTTGCCGGTGGCGCTGGCGGCGGTCATGTAGCCGCAGTTCGCGACGTGGACGCCGCCACCCTGCTGGTTCGCGCGAAGGTAGTAGGTGCCGAGCACTTCGCCCTCATCCTCGCAGACGAAGACGCTGTGCGCGGGCGAGAACCAGTAGGCGAGTGCCTGTTCCCGGCTCCAGTCCCGCGGCACGACATAGGTTTCCCCGGCGGCGAACACGGGGCCGATGATGGACCAGACGGCGTCGTGGTCGTCGCTCCGCGCCGGGCGGATGACGGGTTCGCTCACCTCACTCGACCGTCACGGACTTCGCGAGGTTGCGCGGCTGGTCGACGTCCGTGCCCTTCGCCACCGCGACGTGGTAGGCGAGGAGCTGCACCGGCACGGCGTAGACGAGCGGCTGGATCAGCGGGTGGCAATCCGGCATCTCGATCGTGGCGATCGCGCCGTCGCCTGCCTTGGCGATGCCCGCGGCGTCGGAAATGAGCACGATGCGGCCGCCGCGCGCGGCGACTTCCTGCATGTTGCTGACGGTCTTTTCGAAGAGCGGCCCCGAGGGCGCGATGACGATGACGGGAACGCTGTCGTCGATGAGCGCGATCGGGCCGTGCTTCATCTCGCCCGCCGCATAGCCTTCGGCGTGGATGTAGCTGATCTCCTTCAGCTTGAGCGCGCCTTCGAGGGCCATCGGATAGTCCGGGCCGCGTCCGAGATAGAGCACATCGCGCGCCGCCGCCACGAGCGGGGCCATCTTCTCGATCTCCTCGTCGTGCGCCAGTGCGGCGTTCAGTGCAGCGGGCGCCTCGGCGAGGTGCTGGACGATGCCGCGTTCCTCCTCGGCAGTCATCTTGCCCTTGGCGCGCGCGAGGTTCGCCGCGAATGCCGCGAGCACGGCGAGCTGGCAGGTG
>JACFNY010000017.1:3042-7163 GCA_019454625.1 Sphingomonadaceae bacterium | reverse complement strand
CGAGGCGACGCCGATCTCGGGGCCTGCGTTCGTCGGCAGCAGCAGGTCCGCCTCGCGCGCCATCGAGCTTGTCGGCACGTTGACGACGACGGCGATCTTCTGCCCCTCGGCGCGGCAGTGGCGGAGCGCGGCGAGCGTGTCCGCCGTCTCGCCCGACTGGCTGATGAAGAGCGCGAGCCCGCCCGGTTCCAGCACCGGCTCGCGGTAGCGGAACTCGGAGGCGACGTCGATGTCCACGGGCACGCGCGCGAACTTCTCGAACCAGTACTTGGCGACAAGGCCCGCGTAGAAGCTGGTGCCGCAGGCGACGATGGTGACGCGGCGAACCTCGGCGAGGTCGAACTCGGGGATGGGCAGCGCCACTTTGCCGTCGAGCGGCTTCAGGTAGGCTTGCAGCGTCTGCGCCACGACCACCGGCTGCTCGAAGATCTCCTTCTGCATGAAGTGGCGGTGGTTGCCCTTGTCGATCATCGCGCCGGAGACGCCGGAGAGCGTCACCTCGCGCGTGACGGGCCGGTTGTCGCGGTCGAATATCTCGATCTTCTCGCGGCTGAGCACGGCCCAGTCGCCCTCTTCGAGATAGGCGATCTTCTGCGTCATCGGCGCGAGCGCCAGCGCGTCGGAGCCGAGGTAGTTCTCGCCCTCGCCGAGGCCGACGACGAGCGGCGCGCCGAGGCGGGCGCCGACGAGCAAATTGTCATGGCCCTTGAACATCATGGCGAGCGCGAAGGCGCCGTGGAGGCGCGGCAGCACGGCCTTCACCGCCTCGATCGGGGCCTTGCCCCGTTCAAGCTCGCGCGCGACGAGGTGGGCGACGACCTCGGTGTCGGTCTGGCTGGCGAAGCTGCGGCCCTCGGCGGACAGCTCGTCGCGCAGTTCCTTGAAGTTCTCGATGATGCCGTTGTGGACGAGCGTCACGTCGCCGACGATGTGCGGGTGGGCATTGTCTTCCGTGGGCGCGCCGTGCGTCGCCCAGCGCGTGTGCGCGATGCCGGTGTGGCCGGGCAGGGGATCGAGCGCCAGCTTCTTCGCGAGGTTGTCGAGCTTGCCCTCGGCGCGGCGGCGATCGAAATGCCCGTCCACGATCGTGCAGACGCCCGCAGAGTCATAGCCGCGATATTCGAGACGCCGGAGGCCCGCGACGAGCTGGTCGGTGACGTCGCTTTTGCCGAGAATGCCGATGATGCCGCACATTTACTTCGCCGCTTTCTTCTTGGCCGTCATCGCCTCGCGGAACCGCGCGGCCCAGCCGGGTTTGCTGTCCTGAACGCCGCGCGCCACCGCGAGCGCGTCGGCCTCCACGTCCTTCGTCATCACCGAGCCCGCGCCGACGATGGCGCCGTCGCCGATCCTCACCGGGGCGACGAGCGCGCTGTTGGAGCCGATGAAGGCGCCCGCGCCGATCTCCGTCTTGTACTTGAAGAAGCCGTCGTAGTTGCAGGTGATCGTGCCTGCGCCGATGTTGGCCTTCGCGCCGACGCTGGCGTCGCCGATGTAGGAGAGGTGATTGGCCTTCGCGCCTTCGGCGAACACCGCCTTCTTCGTTTCCACGAAGTTGCCGATCTTGACGTGGGCGGCGAGGTCGGTGCCGGGACGGAGGCGGGCGTAGGGGCCGATTTCCGCCTTTTCGCCGATGTTTGCACCTTCGATGTGGGAGAAGGCGTGAATGCGCGTGCCCGCGCCCACGGAAACGCCGGGACCGAACACGACGTTCGGCGCAATGCTCACGTCCGCCGCGAGTCTTGTGTCGAAGGCGAAGAACACGCTGGCGGGATCGGTGAGCGTGACGCCCTCACGCATGAAGTGGCTGCGGCGCTCGTTCTGGAAGCGGGCCTCGGCGACGGCGAGCTCGGCGCGGCTGTTGATGCCCATCACCTCGGCCTCGGCGGTCTCGACGACGCGCGAGGCGCGCCCGTCCGCCTTCGCCAGCATGATGATGTCGGGGAGGTAGTACTCGCCCGCCGCATTGTCGTTGCCGACGCGCTCGAGCAGCGGCCAGAGATCGGCGGAGCGGACGGCGAGCAGGCCGGAGTTGCAGAGGTCGATGGCACGCTCGGCGGGCGAGGCGTCCTTGAACTCGACCATCTTGCGGATGAGGCCGTCGTCGGCGTCGATGCGGCCGTAGGCGCCGGGATCGGCGGCGCGGAAGCCGAGCACGACGGCGGCGGGCGCATCCTCGCCGTTCAGCTTCGAGAGCATCAGGCGCATGGTGGCGCTCTCGATGAACGGCACGTCGCCGTAGAGCACGAGGATGTCGCCCTCGAAATCGGCGAGCGCAGCCTTCGCCTGAAGCACGGCGTGCGCGGTGCCGAGCTGCGGCTCCTGCGTCACGACGACGGCGGCGGTGTGCGCGACAGCCGCTTCTACCTGCTCGCGGCGGGCGCCCACGACGACGACGGTGCGCGCGGGCGCGATCGCGTCGACGCCCGCCATCAGGTGCAGCAGCATGGGCCGCCCGCCGATCGGGTGCAGCACCTTGTGCGTTTCGGACTTCATCCGCGTGCCCATTCCGGCGGCGAGGATGATGGCGGCAACGGGCCGGGGGCTCATGAAACTCTCACAGACTCAATCAATTCCTTGGGCAATTCCTGCGGCCGCTGTGCCATATCGGGATTGCCATTTCCATAACGCCGGGCAAAAGGCTTGCATGAATCCGACAGTCCCCTCCATCGTTTTCGACCTCGACGGCACGCTCGTCGATACCGCGCCGGACCTCGCGGCGGCGATGAACCACGTCCTGGCGCATTTCGGACGCCCGGCGGTGGACTCCGAGGCCGTGCGCCACATGGTCGGCCACGGCGCGCGCCGCACCATCGAACGCGGTCTCGCGCTCACCGGCGGCGGCGACGAGGCGATGCTCGACGCGGGCGTGCCGGTGTTCCTCGAATTCTACGGCGCCAACCTCTGCGTCGGGTCGCGCCCGTGGGAGGGGGTCGAGGCCTCGCTGTCCGCCCTCGCGGATGCGGGCGGCCGCCTCGCGATCTGCACCAACAAGCCCGAGCGCCTCGCCATCGACCTCGTCGACGCGCTCGGCTGGGGCGACCTGTTCAGCGCCATCCTCGGCGGCGACAGCCTGCCGGTCAGGAAGCCGGACCCCGCGCACGTGCTCGAAACGCTGGCGCGGATGGGCGGCGATCCGGCGCGCGCGGCGTTCGTGGGGGATTCGCGGCCCGACGTGGACGCGGCGCGCGCGGCGGGGCTTCCCGTGGTGCTCACCAGCTTCGGCTACAGCGACGTGCCGGCCGATACGCTCGGCGCGGACGCGATGATCGACCACTTCGACGCGCTGTTGCCGACGCTCAGGCGGGTTGCGCCTGCTCTTTTCGCTTAGACCGCGATCGGTTCAGGCTGTGAAAGCCTGAACCGATCGCGGTCTGATCTATTGAATAGAGACTGAGTCACGTTTGAGAAGGAAGCGCACGCGCTTCCTTCTCAAACGATCAGGCTCTAAGCGCCTTGCGCGCGAGGTGCCGCGCCAGCATCAGGGGTGGCATCCGCAGCCAGTGCCCGCGGATATAAATCAGCCGGTCGCGCAGCAGCGCGCCCGGACGCCCGAAACGAACGCGGCCGTGGAGCTTGCGGAGCGCGAGCCGGTCGACGAGGTCCATGCGGCCGACGAGCGTTTCAGGAACGGTAGTGCCGTAAAGCCGCTGCGCGAGCCGCAGCGCGCGCGACAGCGGCACGCGGAGCTGGTGCCGGTCGGCGGCGGCGGCGAGCCGGTCCCAGAACCCCTGTGTCCGCGCGAAATCCGTCGCGAGGCTGTGAATATCCCAGAGGTTGCGCGCGCCGCCCTCGAACTCGCCATCGTAGGCGACGTGCGCGGCGCTGTGCAGCAGCATCGTCTCGGGGCCGAGCACGAACAGGCCGTTTCCGGCGGGCACCCGGCTTTCGATGAGCGCGTCCGCGTCCGGCTTCAGCCGCGCGGTGAGCGGCAGGATCGTGTGGTGCACGTCGATGACGCCGCCGCGCTCCTTGTGGACCATCGGCGGCAGCTCGTGCATCCACGCGCGGTAATAATGGTCGTCGTAGGCGTTTTCCTTCGCCGGCACCCAGCCGTGCGCGAGCAGCGCGGCCTCGACGGCGGGGAGCGCGTCGCGCGGCACGAGGATGTCGAGGTCGCC
>JACFNY010000017.1:0-3032 GCA_019454625.1 Sphingomonadaceae bacterium | reverse complement strand
GCACCCGCCGCGGCGCCGCTGCCGGCCGGCAAGGGCGACGGCAAGCCCGGCGTGGAGGTAGGCGGAGCCCTTCATCAGGATGACCGGGCAGCCGACGTTTTCGAGCGCCAGCGCGGCGCGGTCGATTTCCCAGCGCGCGGCGAGGTGGTCGGCGCGGATCAGCTCGCGCTCCTCGGCAAGGCACGTCCGCGCACCCTCGGGCAGCGCATCCCACAGCGGCGGCGCGGCGCGCGCCGCGACCGTGCCCAGCAGGCGCTCGGCGCGGCCGACGCGGATGAGGGCGTTCCACTCGTCCGCCGACAGCGCCCGCATCGAAGCGGGGTCCGCGAGCGCGCGGTGGAGGATCGCCGCGGGGGTCACGCCGTCACCTTGCACCACAGCGTCTCGAACAGGTCCAGCGCATCGTCGCTTGACCCGTAGACGATGTCGAAGGCGGGCGCGTGCGCGAGGCAGCGCCAGACCGCCTCGAACCCGGCCTCGCCCAGCAGCGCCTGATTGGTCGAGGAGGCGGCGAGGCGCACATAGGTCTCGGTGCGTGTCATCGGCCGCCACGCGGGGGCGGCGCCCTCTTCGAAGTGCGGCGCGACGACGAGCGCGATCTCGGCGGGCGTCCGCATCGCGTCGATCGCGGCGGCGGGCGGCAGCAGGTGCCGGATCGTGCCCTTCACCGTGCCTTCCAGCACCGGCCCGAAGCGGTCGGCGGGCGCACGCGCCTCCATCGCCGCGATCGAGGCGTTCTTGAGCGAGATCGGGCGGGGGAAGGGGTGCAGCAGCGGCGCGTGGAGATCGAGCAGGGCGAACTCGTCGCCGAGATGCCGCCAGCCCTCGCGCCAGGCGAGCAGCGCCGACAGCGTGCTCTTGCCCGCGCCCGAATCGCCGATCAGCAGCGCGGCCTTGCCGCCGTTCGCGGACGAGGCGGCGTGGACCACGACATGGCGGCGATAGCCGACCGCCATCTGGAGGTTCATGCCCATCTCGATGCCGAGCATCCCGAGCCGCTTCGGCAGGGGCAGCGTGTCGAACAGCTCGAAATCGCATTGCAGGCGCAGGTTCGGCTGTATCCAGCGCCTGAGCGGACTCGTCGGCACGGCGCTGACGGCATAGTCGTAGATGCCGTCCGGCGTCTCGCGCGGGTAGTCGCGGTAGAGGCCGTCCACCGCCGCCATGACCCTCGCGAACGGTGTGCGGACATGGAAGGAGGCCGGGCCGATGCAAAGGGTGCGCGCCGGCCAGCGGTCAGCTTTCATGGCTTCCGGTCAATGGGCATCCTGTCGACCGCAATCCTGTCGACGAGGTCCATCGCGGCCATTTCCTCCAGCCGCGCTTCGACGACGGCGGCCACGTCGTCGCCGCTCCCGTCCAGATCATGTGTCGCCGCAAGATGTTCGCAGACCTCCCCGATGCCGAGCGTGCGCTCGTGTAGCAGGTCGAGGATGGCGACGACAGCCGGGGAGACGACATGGGTCGTTCCCGACGGGCGATGGTAGACGAGCGTCAGGTCATCGACCGGCCGCACGACGTAGGCATCGCGGGGCGCGGCCCGGTAGGCGGTGATCCGTGCTCTCCGTCAGCCGATCCGCATCTTGATCGAGGCAAGGCAGGTGAAGCCCGGCTGCCCGCTCTTCAGATCGCGGATGTAGCTCATGTGCGCGTCGAACGCTTCATACGAATCGGCATTGTCGAACGACATAGGGCTGCGCCCGGACGAATCCAGGGTGAGCTCGCTGCTGTCGTAATAGCCCTTGCGCGGCGGTGCGTAGCATTCCTTGCCGCCGCCGTCGTGGCCACCGCCGTAGCCGCCGCCTTTTTTGCCGCCGCCCTTGCCGCCGCGCGACATGGGGCTCGCGTCGTCCGCTTCCGCGGAGGCCATCGCGAACATGTCGTCGTCCGACGCCAGCTCGTATTCGCTGCCGCCCATGAACGAGCGGCGGTCCTTCTTGCAGATCGGCCGCTCGATCGGAATCTGGCAGGTCCCGGACGTGACCGCTCCGCCGCCGCCACCGCCGCCGTGATGACCGCCACCCGCCCACGCGGGACGCAGCGTGACGACCGCGGGCGCCGCCACCGCGCCGAGCCGCAGGAGCGCGCGACGCGAGGTCTTGCCGCCAGCCAGCTCCATCTCGTCGGTTTTGCGTTCGTCTGTCATAAGTTTGTCCCGAAATCCGTCAAATACACACTGGATACGCACTATACGCCGTCTTGCCCTCATGGGAAGCAAGGACCATACCATCGCTGCGTTTCTAATGGGTTGCAAAGTAAACGGCGGAAAAAAAGGCGAAAGTTGTAAAGCGTGCCGACACCTGCGGGCGATGCCCTCGACGCTGAAGGCGCCGGACGGAACCGGTGGATCGCGGTCGCCTCGGCGGTCGTGCTCGCGGCGGCGTCGGGCTATGCCTTCGCGTGGCACGAGATGCTCGGCGCGGCGGTGCTCGGGCTGCTCGCGGCGGTGGCGGCGGCGCTCGCCGCGCGTGCGCCGCGAAGGCTTTCCCGCCCCGCCGACGAGGGGATTGCGCGCCCCGCCGACGCGCAGCCATCGGTCACGCTCGACTCGCTCGAGAACGCGGCGGTGCTCGTCGACCGCAACTTCGGCATCCTCGCCATGAACGCCGAGGCGGTGGACGCCTTCGGCGCCCACGCGCTCGGCGAGGACATCCGCATCGCCATCCGGCATCCCGCGGTGATCGAGACGGTGACGACCGCGATGCGCCAGAACCGCGATTCGGTGCGCGAGATCGAGGGGATCGGGCGGCATTCCACCGTGTTCCGGCTGCGCGCCGGGCCTGCCGGGGACGCGCGGCTGCTGCTGTCGTTCGCGGACGTGTCGCCCGCGCGGCTTGCCGAGCGGATGCGCGCCGACTTCGTGGCGAACGCCAGCCACGAGCTGAGGACGCCGCTCGCGACGCTCGTCGGCTTCATCGAGACCTTGCAGGGGCCCGCCGCGAACGCGGCGGCGGCGCGGGCGCGCTTCCTCGACGTGATGGCGAACGAGGCCGCGCGCATGACGCGCCTCGTCGACGACCTGATGTCGCTCT
>JACFNY010000463.1 GCA_019454625.1 Sphingomonadaceae bacterium | reverse complement strand
TCCGCCGCCGCTCGCAACCCGCGTTCGCGCAGGTCATGCTCCTCGACAACGTCGGCGAGCAGCCCGGCCGCCAGCGCCTCCTCGGCACGCATCACGCGGCCGGTGAGCATCAGGTCCGCCGCGCGGCCTTCGCCGACGATCCGCGGGAGCAGGAAGCTGATGCCGACATCGGCGCCGCTCAGCCCGATGCGAACCGAAGCGACGTTCATCGCGAGCGTCCGCGCGCCGAAGCGCAGGTCGCACGCCAGCAGCATCGCGAAGCCGATTCCGGCCGCGTGGCCGTGCGCCAGCCCGATCAACGGCTGCGGCGCGGCGCGCATCGCCCGGATCAGGCGCCCCGCGCGTTCCTGAACGTCGATCACGTCGGCCACGGAGCCACGATCAAGCAGCACGCTCCAAGCGGAAAGGTCGAGCCCGGAACAGAAACTGCGCCCGCTGCCGGCAAGCAGCACGCAGCGCACCTCGGCGCGTTCGGCGAGCCCGGTGAAATAGTCCGTCAATGCAGCAATCATCGTCATGTCGAGCGCGTTCAGCCGCGCGCTCCGATCGAGCGTCAGCGTTTCCACCGCGCCGTCGCGTGCGACCCTGAAACCGGCGCTCACAGCGACCGGCCGATGATTTCCAGCATGATCTCGTTGCTGCCGCCGTAGATGCGCGCGACCCGGCTATCCAGCCACAAGCGCGCGATCGGATATTCCAGCATATAGCCGTAGCCGCCGTGGAGTTGCAGGCAGTCGTCGGCAACGCGGTTCTGAAGGTCGGTGGTCCAGTACTTGAGCATCGCCGCCTCGGCTTCTCCGAGCCTGCCCTCCATGAAGCCGAGAATGCATCCATCGAGGAAGGTGCGCGCCACGTCGGTATCGGTCATCGCCTCGGTCAGCTTGAAGCGCGAATTCTGGAAATCCAGCACCGACTTGCCGAACACCTTGCGCTGGCGCGTGTATTCCAGCGTGTGCCGGATCGCCATCTCGGCCATCGCCACTGCGGTGATGCCCGTCAGCAGACGTTCCTCGATCAGCCGCTCACGCAGCAGCCCGAAGCCCTGCCCTTCGGCCCCGAGGAGCGCCTCCGCGGGCAGGCGGACGTCGTCGAAAAACAGCTCGGCGGTATCGGCCGCCCATTGCCCGAGCTTGTCGAGCGGCGCGCCGCGGCGAAAACCCTCAAGCCCGCCGGTCTCGACCAGGAACAGGCTGATACCCGACTCGGCCTTGGCGGCAAGCACGATCAGATCCGCGCAGCAGCCATTGGAGATGAAGGTCTTCTGGCCGTTGATCACCCACCACTCGCCGTCGCGGCGCGCAGTGGTGCGTATACCGCGCAGATCGCTGCCCGCATCGGGTTCGGTCATCGCCACCGCCGCGATCCATTCGCCCGACGCCAGCTTCGGCAGCACGTGCGCCTTCTGTGCGGGCGTGCCGTAGTGCGCGATGTAGGGCGCGACGACATCGCTGTGCAGCGAGATCATCGGCGCCGCGAGGCCTGCGCGTACCTGCTCCTCGATCAGCACGACCGAAAACAGGAAGTCGCCGTCCGAACCGCCGAACGCGCCCGGCAGGCGTGGACAGAGCAGCCCGAGTTCGCCCGCGCTGCGCCAGACATGGCGGGGCACCATGCCCT
>JACFNY010000462.1 GCA_019454625.1 Sphingomonadaceae bacterium | reverse complement strand
CAGCGCGCTCGCGAAGCTGTGCAGCGTCTGCACCTTGAGCCCGCCGCGCGTCTCCAGCGCCTCGGCGAACAGCGCGCGGGCGCGGCGGCGCGTATCGGGATCGGACGGCGCGCCGATCGCGGCAAGCTCGGCGGCGAGCCTGTCGTCGTCCGCGCGCACCCAGCGGGAGAGCGTTTCGAAGATGCGCGTCTGCATCTCCGCCGCCGCCGCCTTGGTGAAGGTGAGCGCGAGCAGTCCGTCCGGCCGTGCGCCTGCGAGCAGCAGGCGCAGCACGCGCGCGGTGAGCACCTGCGTCTTCCCCGGGCCCGCCGAGGCGGAAACCCAGGCGCTGAGGTCGGGATCGGCGGCGCGCTTCTGTTCGGGGAGCAGGGGCCGGATGCTCATTTGCGCCCCCACCATTCGGCGAGCCGCGCGAGGTGATCGTAGTCCTGCAAGTGAACGGCGTATTCCGGCTTCACCTTCGCCTCGAACGGGCGGCTACCCGCGAGATACTCGCCGACCGCCTCGCGGAACGCCGCGCGGCACACGTCGACGAAGGCGGGAAGATCGCTCCACACCGCCTTGTAGTGGCGCGCGCTCGTCGTTTCCTTGCCCGCCTCCCGGCCGCCGGAAAGCTTCCAGTAGGCGACCTCGACGACCCGCGAGGCGGGGCCGTCCAGCGCGCCTTCCTCGGCGAGCCACGCGAGCAGGCCGAGCTGCGAGGCGAGCCCGTCCGCGAGCCGCGCCTGCCGGGGGACGGCGCCGGTCTTGAAGTCGGCGACGAGCAGCCCCTCCGGCCCCGCCTGCACGATGTCCGCCTTGCCCTTCAGCGTGACGCCCGAAAACACGAACTCGCCGGAAACTTCCGAACGCACCGCACCCCAGCCTTCCGCCGTGCGCGCCGCCATCAGTTCAGCGACCCAGTCGAGCATCCGCACGATGCGCGGCCGCCACAGCGCGGCGACGAGCGGCTGGTCCGCGTGCGCCGCGATGGCGTCGTCGATCGCGGCTTCGCGCGCGGCGGGATCGTGGAGCGTGCCCGCCCCCACCAGCGTTTCGATGACGGCATGAACGATGGTGCCGCGCTCCGCCGCCGAGAGATCGGCGTCGAGCGGATCGAGCGGCCGCAGCCGCAGCATCTTCTCGGCGTAGAAGCTGTAGGGGTCGATCAGCAGGCGGTCGACCTGCGTGACGCTGATCTGCTTGGGGCGCTCGGCAGCAGGCGGAGAGGGGCGCGGGCGCTCGGCGGGCGCCTCTGTCTCGCGCGCATCGAGCGCGGCGGCAAGCACGGGGAGTCCGGTTTCCCATTCGGCATGATCGCCCGCGAAGGCGAGCAGCCGCAGCCAGACGCGCGAGGCGACCGTGGGCGCGGAGGCGTCGCGGCGCGCGCGCGTCAGCAGCACGTGCGGCGCGGCGGCGGCAGCCGTGAAATCGTGCGCGGCGAGGCCGATGGCGCGCTCGGTTTCGGGAAGACCGAGGCGGCGGCGGATCGCGGGCGGTATCCACGGATCGAACGGATCGCCGCCGGGCCAGACGCCTTCATTGAGGCCGCCGAGGATCATCAGGTCGGCGCGCTGCAACCGCGCTTCGAGAAGCCCGTAGATGGCAAGGCGCGGGTGCTTGCCGAACGGCGGGCGCACGGCGACGTC
>JACFNY010000016.1 GCA_019454625.1 Sphingomonadaceae bacterium | reverse complement strand
CGCGCCCTCCGCCTGCTGCGCCGCGGCCGGCAGCGCCGGAATCACGGCGCAGCCCATGACGGCCGCCAGCAGGCCTGCGCGTCGTTTTGTCCCGTTCGTCGTCATGTCGTTCCCCCTGTTTCTTCAACTGAAGCCCCAATAACCGAAACATTATTCGATTTCGGTTTATATGGCAAGCTTGACGGAAATCCGCGAGATTGCCAGTCGTTGCCCGTAATCAGGAGGACGCTGCCGTTGACCACGCGCCGGAAGGGAGAGAAGACGCTGAGGCGCCGCAAGGAGCCCACGCAGGCCCGCGGCCGCCACAGCATCGAGCAGATACTCGAAGCCACGCACAGGGTCCTGCGGCGCGACGGCCCCACGCACATCACGACGCCCGCGATCGCCGAGGAGGCGGGCGTGTCGGTGGGGGCCCTCTACCATTATTTCCCCAACAAGGAATCGGTGATCCTCGCGCTCTACGAGACCAAGCTCGCCCACATCCGCAGCATGGTGGAGACGCCGATCGAGCCCGTGGACGGCGACCTCAAGGCCGGGCTCCGCCGCTGGATCAGGGACATCAAGGCGCGCGAGGCGGCGATCGGCTACGACCTCGCCATGAACGAGGCCATCGCGCATTTCCCGAGCATCAGGGGTGTCGCGCGCCGCCATGCCTCGGGTCAGGCGCAGACGATCGCAAACCAGCTGAAACGGCTCGGATCACAGTGGCCGGACGAAGCCCTGTTCGACCTGGCGCTGCACGCCTTCTATCTGAACTCCAGCCTCTGGCTCTACTGGTCCTATGTCGGCCAGCCGCTGCCGCAGGCGGTGGACCGGCTGGCTGAAACGGTCGCGGCGCTGTTCGTCCGCGCGCTCGACGGCTCCCCGCCGCCTCCGCCGCCCTACGGCGCGCCGATGCCTCAAAATCGACCCTGAAGCGTTTCGGCTTCCCCGCCTATGGGGAGGGCGCGAAAAGGCGCGCCATCCGGAACCGGAGCGAACGCTACAGCGCGACCTCGTAGTGCGCCTCGGTCTTCGCCGCGACCTCCTCCGGCGTGACGTCCGGGGCAAGCTCGATCAGGCGGAAGGGCCGGCCCTTGGCGGGCCGCTCGAAGACGCCGAGGTCGGAGATCACCACGTCCACCACCTCCTTGCCGGTCAGCGGCAGCGTGCAGGCCTTCAGGAACTTCGATTCGCCCGCCTTGTTGGTGTGGTCCATCAGCACGATGATGCGCTTGACGCCCGCGACGAGGTCCATCGCGCCGCCCATGCCCTTCACCATCTTGCCGGGGATCATCCAGTTGGCGAGGTCGCCGTTCTCGGCGACTTCCATCGCGCCCAGAATGGACAGGTCGATATGGCCGCCGCGGATCATCGCGAAGCTGTCGGAGGAGCTGAAGTAGCTCGTGCGGCGCAGCTCGGTGATCGTCTGCTTGCCCGCGTTGATGAGGTCCGGGTCGACCTCGTTCTCGAGCGGGAACGGCCCCATGCCGAGCATACCGTTCTCGCTTTGCAGCGTCACGTCGATGTCCTCGGCGATGTAGTTCGCGACCAGCGTCGGCATCCCGATGCCGAGGTTCACGTAGAAGCCGTCCTTCAGTTCCTTGGCGGCGCGCGCCGCCATGCCGTCACGGTTCCAGGGCATCAGTGGTTTCCTTTGTACGTCCAGCGTTGCTCGGGCGCGACGACCTCGTCGCGGTTCATCGGCGGATCGTTCCAGCCGCCGTAAAGGGGGTTGGGCAGCACGAACCAGTCGGTGCCCCAGTGCGCGCCGTAGCGCGCGGCGGCGATCTCGCGGCGCTCGGCCATCGGGCGCTTGCCGGCGGGGCCGTTGTCTATGGCGTCGGTGAAGTCGCCGTTCTGGTCGCCCGCGAGCGCGAGCACGCAGAAGCGTCCCGCGATCTCGGCGCGGCGGCCGTCCTTGCGCGACTTGCCGTCGACGTCGCCGTGCAGGAACAGCGTTTCGCCGTGAACGGCCGGGCCGAGACCGGCGTGCGCCAGCATGGCCTCCGTATGCCTGGCGTTTTCGGCGCTGCGGTTGGTGTTGAACACGGGGGTCACGCCGAGCGCGCGGAGCGCATCGAGCGCTACCTTCGCGCCGGGCATCGCCACGGCCTTCTCGGCGCCCTCGCGTTCCCACGCGTCCCAACTCGTCTCGTCGAACGGCGCATTGCTGCGGGCTTCATGATAGGCGTAGCCGACATTCCAGATCAGCGTCTCGTCCACGTCGAACACGGCGGCGGGGCGCTGCGCGGTTTCCGCCGTGCAGGAGAGCGGCGTTCCATCGGACCCGAGGACGGCGGACGGCGTGCCCGCGGCCGCGGGCAGCCGCGCCTCCACCGATCGCACGAGCGCACGGTAGGTCTGCGTGACGATCGCACCTGCTTCCGCCGAGCCCAGCGTCCATGCGAGCGGCTGCGTCGTGCGGGGCACGCCGCCGCCTGCACAGCCGTGCAGCGCTGCCATCAGGCAGACCGCCGCAAGGCGGTTCACGCCGCCTGCCTCATGCTGCCTGCCTTATGGTGCGCTGCTCGATGCGCTTCTCGTAGGTCCTGCCGACGATCAGCCGCTGCACGAAGATGCCGGGCGTGTGGATGTGGTCGGGCTCGATCTCGCCGGGGCCGACGAGTTCCTCCACCTCGGCCACCGTCACCTTGCCCGCGGTCGCCATCATCGGGTTGAAATTGCGCGCGGTCTTGCGGAACACGAGGTTGCCGTAGGGGTCCGCCTTCCACGCCTTGACGATGGAAAGGTCCGCGACGAGGCCGGTTTCGAGAATGTACGTCTCGCCGCCGAAGTCCTTGTGCTCCTTGCCTTCCGCCACCAGCGTGCCGACGCCGGTCTTGGTGTAGAAGCCCGGGATGCCCGCGCCGCCCGCGCGGATGCGCTCGGCGAGCGTGCCCTGCGGGTTGAATTCGAGCTGAAGCTCGCCCGACAAATACTGGCGCTCGAATTCCTTGTTCTCGCCCACGTAGGACGAGACCATCTTGGCGATCTGCCGCGTCTGCAGCAGCAGGCCGAGCCCGAAATCGTCGACGCCGGCGTTGTTGGAGATGACGGTGAGGCCCTTCGTGCCCGAATCGCGCAGCGCCGCGATCAGGTTCTCCGGGATGCCGCACAGGCCGAAACCGCCGGACATCACCGTCATACCGTCGAAAAGCAGGCCCTGAAGGGCGCTCGCCGCGTCGTCGTAAAGCTTGTTCGCCAAGGGGGACCTCCCGCGTTGCCGCATCCGAATGGGGTCCTGCTAGCGCACGCGCTGCGCTTGGGAAAGAGTAGGTTTTCTGTAAAAATCTTTGCATAAGCGCGGGCACCATGACGCCGACGCTCTATCTCGCCCGCCACGCCGAAACCGTGTTCAACGCCGCCGCCCGGATGCAGGGCCACATGGGCCACACGCCGCTCACCCGCAACGGCATAAGGCAGGCGGAGGACATGGGCCGCGCGCTGCGCGATCTTCTGGGGCCGAAGCCCGACATCGACCTCTGGGCCTCGCGCGCGGGCCGCACCATGCAGACGGCGGCGATCATCGCCGAGCACCTGGAGCGCGACTTCTTCGACATCCGCGCCGACGACCGGCTGCTGGAGATCGACGTCGGCGACTGGGAGGGCCGCAGCTATCAGGAGATCGTCGCCGAATCCGGCCCGCTCCTGTGCGCGGAACGGCGCGTGTTCCTGAGGAAACCGCCGAATGGCGAGTGGTATCCCGACATCGCGCGGCGTCTCGCGGACTGGCTCGCGGACCTCGACCCCGCGCGGCCCGCGCTCGTCATCAGCCACGGCATCACCGCCCGCGTGCTGCGCGGCGCGCTCGTCGGCGGCGCGCCGTTCGAGCCGGGCTGCGTCCCGCTCGCTGCGGACGCGCCGCAGGGTACGGTGTTCCGCATCGAGGACGGCCGCGAGGACACAATCCACGTCGGTCACGGCTCGGTCGACGGGAAAGCGAAGGGGTTCTAGGCAAAACGGCTGAAAAGCCTTACATGGCGCGCCATGCCGACCGCAGCCATGACCATACCCGGCGGGGCCGATCCCGTCCCCGTGCCGCGCGCGCGGACGGCGCGCGCGGACGGCCGCGTCGATCTCGTCGGGCTCGACAAGGCGGAGCTTGCCGCGGCGCTCGTTCAGGCGGGCGTTCCTGAAAAACAGGCGAAACTGCGCGCCAAACAGGTGTGGCACTGGATCTACCACCGCGGCCTCACCGACTTTTCGGGCATGACCGACATCGCCAAGGACACGCGCGCGCTGCTCGCCGAGCGCTTCGTCGTCGGCCGCCCGGACGTGACCATGCAGCAGGTCTCCACCGACGGCACGCGCAAGTGGCTGCTGCGCACCGACGACGGCAACGAGTTCGAGATGGTGTTCATCCCGGACGCCGACCGGGGCACGCTCTGCGTCTCCAGCCAGGTCGGCTGCACGCTCAACTGCCGTTTCTGCCACACCGGCACGATGAAGCTGGTGCGCAACCTGACGGCGGGCGAGATCGTCGGGCAGGTGATGCTGGCGCGCGACACGCTCGGCGAATGGCCGCAGCCGGGTGAGGACCTGACCGGCGAGGCGCGGATGCTCTCCAACATCGTGATGATGGGGATGGGCGAGCCGCTCTATAATTTCGACAATGTTTCCAAGGGCCTCGGCATCGTCATGGACGAGACGGGCCTCGCGCTCAGCCGCCGCCGCATCACGCTCTCGACGAGCGGCGTCGTGCCGATGATGGCGCGGGCGGGCGAGGAGATCGGCGTCAACCTCGCCGTGTCGCTCCATGCCGTGACGAAAGAGGTGCGCGACGAGATCGTGCCCCTCAATCGCAAGTACGGCATCGAGGAGCTGCTGAGGGCGTGCGCGGACTATCCGGGCGCCAACAACGCCCGCCGCATCACGTTCGAGTACGTGATGCTGAAGGACAAGAACGATTCGGATGAAGACGCCCGCGAGCTCGTGCGGCTGATCCGCAAGTACAGGCTGCCCGCCAAGGTGAACCTCATCCCGTTCAACCCGTGGCCGGGCGTGCCCTACGAATGCAGCGACGACGAGCGCATCGCGCGCTTTTCGGACATCATCTTCAAGGCGGGCATCTCGGCGCCGGTCCGCACGCCGCGCGGCCGCGACATCATGGCCGCTTGCGGCCAGCTCAAGAGCGAGAGCGAGCGCCTGTCGCGCGCGGAGCTGGACCGGATCGCGGCGGAGAAGCAGGCCGCGCTGGCCTGATACGCCGAACCTTTAAGAAAAATCAGGCGGAGGGAAGCAGTTCCAGCGTCACGTCGGTGAGCCCGGCGTTGATCATGCCGAGCTCGCGCGCCGCCGCCTTCGAGACGTCGATCACGCGGCTGCCCGTGAACGGGCCGCGGTCGTTGACGCGCACGGTCACGCTGCGGCCGGTCTTCTCGCAGGTCACCTTCACGATGCTGCCCATCGGCAGGGTGCGGTGCGCGGCGGTCAGCTCGTCCTGATCGAAGATCTCGCCGTTCGCGGTGCGGCGGCCATCGAACTTGTCGGCGTAGTAGCTGGCGCGGCCCGAGCCGATCAGCCGCAGCTCCGCTTCACTGGCGAACACGGCGTCTTCGGCATCGACGGTCGCGGAAAGCTCATCGGCGAGTGAAACCACGGGCGTCGCCGCGTCGGAGAAGGCGCACAGCGCAAGCGCCGTGGCTGCCGCCGCCGCCGCGCGAATCCAGCGTCCGCGAATCTGAATGAGAGTGGCCCCCATCGCGGGTTTCCACTGGCGGCTTCGCTTCGCCGCATCCACCCGCCTGCGATGAAGCGTTGCATTCGCACGGTCCGGCGACGGCGTTCTCGGGGCTTCCCCCGGCCCGCCTTCTCGGCTCGGCAGAACGGATGTTGCTGCTCGACCGCATGTTGAAACAGCTGATCCGCGACGGGGAACTGACGGTCACCACGGCCAATCGCCGCGTTCACCGCTACGGGAAACCGGACCCCGCGCTTCGGCCCGTCGCCCTGCACTTCACCGACGCGCGCACGCCGCTCAGGATCGCGATGAACCCGTCGATCGGCGCGGCCGAAGCCTTCATGGACGGCCGGTTGCAGTTCACCACCGGCGGCATCGGGGACCTGCTGGACCTCGTCGCGTGGAACGGCCGCTGGTCCGACGACAACGCTGTCCGCAGCGAGACGCGCCGCGCGCAAAGCATCGGCGCCTATCTCTATCAGCACAACTACCGCCGCGCCGCGAAGCGCAACGTCGCGCACCACTACGACCTGTCGGACCGGCTCTACGACCTGTTCCTCGATGCGGACCGGCAATACAGTTGCGCCTACTACCGCTCGGGGGACGAGACGCTCGAACAGGCGCAGGCCGACAAGAAGGCGCATATCGCCGCGAAACTGGCGCTGAAGCCGGGACAGAAGGTGCTCGACATCGGCTGCGGCTGGGGCGGCATGGCGCTTTACCTGAACCGCGTCGCCGACGTGGACGTGCTCGGCGTCACGCTGTCGGAGGAACAGCTCAAGGTCGCGCGCCGCCGCGCCGAGGCGGCGGGGGTGGCGGACCGGGTGCGCTTCGAGCTGATCGACTACCGCGACGTGACGGGCCCGTTCGACCGGATCGTGTCCGTCGGCATGTTCGAGCATGTCGGCATCCCCAACTACCGCACCTTCTTCCGCCGCGTGCGCGAGCTGCTCACCGAAGACGGCGTCGCGCTGCTCCACACGATCGGCCGCGCGGACGGGCCGGGCGCGACCGATCCGTTCACGGCGAAATACATCTTCCCCGGCGGCTACTCGCCGGCGCTTTCGGAGATCGTGCCCGCCATCGAGCGCGAGATGCTGTGGATCACCGATGTCGAGGTGCTGCGGCTCCATTATGCGAAGACGCTGGAGGAATGGCTGCGCCGCACGGAAGCGGCGAAGGCGGAGATCGTCAGGCTCTACGACGAGCGCTTCTACCGCATGTGGACCTTTTACCTCGCCGCCGCGCGCGGCGCGTTCCGGCACGACGGGCACGTCAATTTCCAGATCCAGCTCGCGCGCCGCCGCGACGCGCTGCCGATCACCCGCGACTACATGGCCGAGGCCGAAGCGCGCTACGCCGGGATGACATGAGCCACCGCCCGTTCGGACGCTCGCGCGCCGCGCTCGGCCTTGCGAGCGCCGCCATGCTGGTCCCGCCCTGGCTGCTGATGAGCCCGAAGAGCGTGCCAGCGAAGGCGCTGGAGCGCCGCTTCCACCGCACCATCGCGGCGGGCTTCGGCCTCCGCCCGCAGGTGTTTGGAACGCCGGGCGCGGCGGGCACCATGTTCGTCGCCAACCACATCAGCTGGGCGGACATCGTCAGCGTCGCGGCGGTGGTGGACACGGATTTCGTCGCGAAGGCGGATGTCGCCGCCTACCCAGGTATCGGCGCGCTCGCCGGGCGCACCGGTACCATCTTCGTGGAGCGTGAGCGGCGTTCGCGGGCCGGGAGCCAGATGGAGGCGATCCGGCAGCGGCTGATCGCGGGGCGGCGCGTGCTGATGTTCCCGGAAGGCACCACGTCGGACGGCCGCGGCCTGCTGCCGTTCCGCAGCAGCCTGTTCGCGGCCGCCGACGCCGCGGCGGCCGTGCAGCCCGTCACCATCCGCTACACGGCGCCCGGCGGCGGGCCGCTCGACCCGGCGGCGCTCGACGCGATCGCATGGATCGGCGACGAGGACATGCTGCCGAACGCGCTCGCGCTCGCGCGTCAGCGTGCCGGTGTCGTCCTCCATTTCCACGAGCCCGTCGCGCCTACCGCGTTCGACACGCGCAAGGCGCTCGCCGAGCATTGCCGCGACGTCATGCTCCGTCACTACCGACCGTGAGCGCGCCGATCGGGCCCCGCGCGAAATTTTCTTCAATATATTCATCCGGAATGCAGGGAATAACCTGTACGTCGCACGTATGGCGTTTGTGGCGACGTTCCGTGGCCGCTGGATTTCGACAAAAGGTGCGCGTGAAGAAGCTGTTTCCCCTCCTTTCCGGGCTGGCGCTCGCCGCGTGCGCGGCCGGCCCGGACTATCGTGCGCCCGCGCCTGCCGCGCTCGGCGTGCCCGCCGCGTGGAGCGACGGCAGCGCCGCGCCCGAGGGCGACGCCGCGCTCGCCGAATGGTGGCGCGTCTACAACGACCCGGTGCTCGACGGCCTCGTTGCGCGCGCGGTCGAGAACAATCTCGACATCGCGCAGGCGGTGTCGCGGCTGCGGCAGGCGCGGGAATCGCTCCGGCAGTCGCAGGCGGATTTCCTGCCCTCGGTCAGCGCCTCGGGCAGCGGCGGGCGCAATTTCCGCGAAGGCTCGCCCGACAGCAGCAGCTATTCGCTCGGCGCCGATGCGTCGTGGGAACTGGACCTGTTCGGCGGCATCCGCCGTTCGGTGGAGGCCTCGCACGCCGATCTTCAGGCGGCGGGCTACAGCCTTGCCAACGTGCGTGCGGCGATCGTCGCGGAAACGGTCAGCAACTACGTGAGTGTGCGGCTGGCGCAGGAGCGCCTGCGTATCGCGCGCGAAACGCTGGCGACCGTGGAGGAAAACTACGATATTGCGCGCTGGCGCGTGCAGGCCGGGCTCGTCTCCTCGCTCGACGAGGAGCAGGCACGCGCGCAGCGCGCGCAGAACCGCGCTTCGATCCCCTCCATCGAGCAGAGCCTCGCGGGCGCGCTCAACCGCATCGCCGTGCTGACCGGCGACGCGCCGGGCGAGGCGACACGCGCGCTGGAGGCCGCCGCGCCGATCCCGGATGCGCCCGACGCGATCACCGCCGGAATCCCGGCCGATACGCTCCGCCAGCGGCCGGACGTGCGGCAGGCCGAGCGCGCGCTCGCGGCGGCGACGGCGCGCATCGGCGTCGCGGAATCGGCGCTCTACCCGTCGCTCAGGATCAGCGGCAACGTCGGCACCAGCGCGCTGTCGCTCGGCGGTCTCGGCGATGTCATCACCGGCGGCCTGTTCGCCTCGATCGGCCAGCTCATCTTCGACGGCGGCGCCACCGCTTCGCGCGTCCGCGCGCAGGAAGCGGCGGCGGAAGGCGCGTTCGCGGCCTACAAGGCGTCGGTGCTCGGCGCGCTCGAGGACGTCGAGAACGCGCTCGTCGCGCTGCGCGCTGCGCGCGAGCGGCAGGTGCAGTACACCGAGGCCTACGACGCGGCGAACAACAGCGCGATCCTCGCGCGCAGCCAGTATCAGGCCGGTCTCACCGATTTCCAGACGCTGCTCAGCGCCGAGCAGTCGCTGCTGTCGGCGCGGCAGGGCCTTGCCGAGGCCGAGGGCGACGAGGTGCTCGCGGCGGCGCAGCTCTACAGCGCGCTCGGCGGCGGATGGCAGACAATGAACACGATTGACGGATGGCAGCCCGAATGAACGACACGACCCCCCAGACGCTCGATGACTTCCTCGGCGCGCAGCCGGAAAAGCCGTGGCGCAAATGGGCGATCTATGCCGCGCTCGCCGTGGCGGCGGTCGTCATCGTCATCGTCGTCCGCAGCCTGCTCGCCGACGACGCGCCGCAATACGACACGCGGCCCGTGCAGCGCGGCGACCTCACCGTCACCGTGTCGGCGACCGGCAACCTGAAGCCGATCAACCAGGTCGATGTCGGCTCCGAGCAGTCCGGCCTCATCACCAAGGTGTTCGTCGACGTGAACGATCCCGTGACGCGCGGCCAGCAGCTTGCCGAACTCGACACCTCGCGGCTCAAGGACTCGGTGGCGCAGGCGCGCGCGCAGGTCGCGTCCGCCGAGGCCGGTATCGCGCAGGCTAAGGCGAGCGCGGCGTTCGCGAAGGCGACGCTCGACCGGCAGGAAGAGGTTTCCCGCCTGTCCGGCGGCCGCGTGCCGTCGAAGACCGAGCTGGACAGCGCGCGCGCGAGCTACAGTCAGGCCGTCGCGGGCCTGCGCTCGGCGGAGGCGCAGCTTCTCGTCGCGCGCGCGCAGCTTTCGTCGGCGGAAACCAACCTGTCGAAGGCGCGCATCGTCTCCCCGGTCACCGGCGTCGTGCTCTCGCGCGACATCGAGCCCGGCCAGACCGTCGCCGCCTCGCTCAACGCGCCGGTGCTGTTCACCATCGCCGAGGATCTGAAGCAGATGGAGGTCGAGGTCTCCGTCGACGAGGCGGACGTCGGACAGGTGAAGGACGGCCAAGCGGCGACGTTCAGCGTCGACGCCTTCCCCGGCCGCAGCTTTCCGGCGAAGGTCACGCGCGTCAACGTCGGTTCCAACGCGAGTTCGGGCAGCTCGTCGTCCTCGACGTCGAGCAGCACGGCCACGGTCGTCGCCTACACGGCGGTGCTGAACGTCGACAACCGCGACGAGACGCTGCGCCCGGGCATGACCGCGACCGCGGACATCGTCGCGAGCCGCGTGGAAAACGTGCTGCTGGTGCCGAACGCCGCGCTTCGCTTCAATCCGTCGACGCAGTCGGGCGCCGCGCAGGGCGGCGGCATCACCAGCCAGCTCGTCATGCGCCCGCGGCGCGGCAACACCGCGCAGAAGTCGGTGGGCTTCGGCGCGGGCAGCACGCAGACGCTGTACGTCGTCGGCGCGGACGGCACGCCGAAGGCGGTCGAAGTGGTCGTCGGCGACAGCGACGGCACCAACACCGCGATCCAGAGCGGCGACATCAAGGACGGCATGAGGGTCATCGTCGGCCAGCTCGTCGCCGGGCAGCAGGCGCCGCAGCAGCGCGGGGCGCGGTCGGGCGGCAATTCGGGCGGCAATTCAGGTGGGGGCCAGCGCTCGGCGGAAAAGGCCGGCAATGGCCGATGATCCCATCATCCGCCTGCGCGGGATCACCAAGACCTACGGCACCGGCGCGACGGCCTTCCAGGCTCTGAAAGGCGTCGACCTCGACATCGCACGCGGCGATTTCGTGGCGGTGATGGGCCCGTCGGGATCGGGCAAGTCGACGGCGATGAACATCCTCGGCTGCCTCGACGTGCCGACGCGCGGCGAATATCTGTTCCACGGCCATCACGTGGAAACGCTGGACCGCGACCAGCGCGCGCTGCTGCGCCGCCGCTATCTCGGCTTCGTGTTCCAGGGCTTCAACCTGCTCTCGCGCACCACCGCGCTCGAAAACGTCGAGCTGCCGCTGCTTTACCGCGGCGAGGACCGGCGCACGCGTTACGAGCACGGCATGGCGGCGCTCGACAAGGTCGGGCTCAAGGAGTGGTGGGACCATACGCCCGCCGAGCTTTCCGGCGGCCAGCAGCAGCGCGTCGCCATCGCGCGCGCGATCGTGACGAACCCGGACGTGCTGCTTGCCGACGAGCCGACCGGCAACCTCGATACCGAGCGCTCGTTCGAGATCATGGAGCTGCTCACCGATCTCAACCGCAGCGGCATCACCGTGCTGATGGTGACGCACGAGCCCGACATGGCGGCCTACGCGCGCACCATCGTGCACTTCCGCGACGGCCTCGTCGAGCGCATCGAGAATACCGGAAAGGCGGGGGCGTAACCGATGCTCGGCACAACCGTCACGCTCGCCTTCCGCGCCATCATGCGCCACAAGCTGCGCTCGTTCCTCACCACGCTCGGCATCATCATCGGCGTCGCCGCCGTCGTCACCATGACGACGCTCGGCAACGGCGCGACCGCCGCCGTGCGCGAGCAGATCGCCAGCCTCGGCGCCAACATCCTCCAGCTTCGTCCCGGGCAGGGCTTCGGGCGCGGCGGCGGCGGCCCGCGTCCGCCGGATTTCAAGCCCGAGGACGTCACCGCCATCGCCAGCCAGCTCACCGGCGTGCGCGCCGTGGCGCCGATGGCGCAGTCGTCGGGAACCGCGATCTACGAAGGCAACAACTGGAACACCACGGTCAACGGCACCACGGCGTCCTATTTCGAGGCGCAGCAGTGGCCGCTGAACAGCGGCCGCCTGTTCATGCCGGAAGAGGAGCAGGCCGGAAAGCCGGTCTGCATCATCGGCAACACGCTGAAGAACAACCTGTTCCGGCAGGCCGACCCGCTCGGCCAGCGTTTCCGCATCAAGGGCGTGTCCTGTCAGGTCATCGGCGTGCTCGGGACGCGCGGGCAGGGCGGCTTCGGGCAGGACCAGGACGATGTCGTCGTCATGCCGATCAAGTTCGTGCAGCGGCGCTTCACCGGCGACCGCGACATCAGCCAGATCATGGTCGCGGTGGACGACGCCTACGAGACCTCCACCGTGCAGGCCTCGCTCGAAGCGCTGATGCGCGAGCGGCGCAAGATCAAGCCGGGGGACAGCGACAACTTCAACGTCTTCGACACCAAGCAGATCTCGGACACGCTGACCGGCACCACCACGATCCTCACCCAGATCGTCGGCGCGGTCGCCGCGATCTCGCTGCTCGTCGGCGGCATCGGCATCATGAACATCATGCTGGTGTCGGTGACGGAGCGCACGCGCGAGATCGGCATCCGCCTCGCCATCGGCGCGGTGGCGCGCGAGGTGCTGATGCAGTTCCTCGTCGAGGCCGTGGTGCTGTCGTGCCTCGGCGGGCTCATCGGCCTCGTCATCGCGCTGTTCGCCTCAATCGCGATCGCGCCGCTGATGCAGGTGCCCTTCATCTTCGACCTGAAGATCAACATGCTGGCCTTCCTGTTCTCGGCGGCGATCGGCGTGGTGTTCGGCTATTTCCCGGCGCGGCGCGCGGCCTCGCTCAATCCCATCGACGCGCTCCGCCACGAATGACGGACGCCCGATGACCGCCGTCCGATGACTGGCGCCCGCGGCGCAGAGCTTCGGGCGTATGCGATGCTGGCGCTCGTCATGCTGTTCTGGGCCGGGAACGCCATCGTGGGCCGTGCGGTGCGGGACGACATTCCGCCGTTCACGCTGGCGTTCGTGCGCTGGCTCGGCGCGTTCCTGCTGCTCGCGCCGTTCGCGCTGCGGCACGTGGCGGCGGACAGGCCGGTGCTGCTCAGGTACTGGCGGCCGGTGCTGGTTCTGGGGCTCATCGGCGTCGGCGCGTTCAATGCGCTTCTCTATTCGGGGCTGCGCCATACGACCGCCACCAACGGGCTGCTGTTGCAGGCGGCGATCCCGGCGCTGGTGCTCGTCATCGACGCGCTGGCGTTCGGGGTGCGCGCCTCGGCGTGGCAGGTCGCGGGCGTGGCGCTCTCGACCCTCGGCGTCGGTGTCGTGCTGTTCCCCGATCTCGCCGCGGTGCTCGGCCTGCACTTCGGGCGCGGTGATGCGCTGGTGCTCGCGGCGGTCGTCGCGTGGGCGGTCTACACCAGCCTGCTCAGGCTCCGTCCCGACGTGCACCCGCTGTCGTTCCTCGCCGTCACCTTCGCCATCGGCGTCGCCGCGATGCTGCCGCTTGCGGCAATCGAATGGCCGCAGGCGTCCGTGATCGACTGGCGGCCCGAAATCGTCGGGGCGTTCCTGTACGTGGCGCTGTTCCCGTCGCTCGCCGCCTATTTCCTGTTCAATGCGGCGGTGGCGATGATCGGGGCGGCGAAGGCGGGCCAGTCGATCACGCTGATGCCGGTGTTCGGCGCGCTGCTCGCGGCGTCGCTGCTCGGCGAGCCGCTCGGACCGCGTCACTTCGCCGGCATGGCGCTCATCCTCTGCGGCATCGGCGTGTCGGTGCTGCTGGCGCGGAAACCGGGCTGAGTGTCAGCCGCGCCGCCGGCGGTATTCGGCAAGGCCCGTGGCGAGGGGACGCGTCAGCCAGCCGCGCAGCTTGCCGAGCTTGTAGGAAAAGACGCCGGGATGGCAGAGCGGCAGCGGCCGCTCCAGCAGCCCGCGCAGCGACGCCTCGCCGAAGCGCTGCACGGCCTCCGGCACCTCGCCGCGGAAATAGCCGATCAGGTTCTGGCGATACCACGGCGCGATGCGCTCGTCGGTCCACAGCGCATAGCGCAGGAAGTCGAACGGTTTGTAGCCGCGCGCGCGGAACTTCTCCGCCCAGTAGTCGGGCCAGCGCTCGTTGACATGGCCGGTGCCGCCCTGATGGGGCGCGGCGGCGGAGATCAGCAGCGTGTCCGACAGCGAGGCCATCAGGTCGGCGAAGGCATCGGCGCGCGTCTCGTCGAGATGCTCGGCGAGCTCGAACGACATGGCGAGATCGAAGCGCGCCTGCGGCAGCGGCGGCCGGAACGGCATCGCCGCGCTGCCGAGGTCGAAGCGCACGAACGCGGCTTCGTCGATACGCAGGCTCTTCGCCGGCACCCACGGGCCGTCGAGGCCGATCGCCGTCTCAACGCCCTCGGCGCAGAAGCCGTTCAGCCAGATGCCGTCGCCGCAGCCGACGTCGATCACCGACGACGGGCCGAGCAGGTCGACGATGAGCGGCACCAGCGCCTGCGCCGATCGTGCGGCGCGGTCAGCGCGGCGCGTGTAGAACTGTTTCGAATATTCGTGCTTCATCTCGCCGCCTCCCGAACCATCGCGTGCAGGTAGCGCGCGTATCCGTCCGTCATCGCGCGCAGGCTGAAATCGGCGGCGCGGGCCCGGCAGGCCGCGGCGTCGCGCGGCGCGTCGAGGCGCGCCAGCATGGCCGCCGCCATCGCCGCGTCGTCGCCGACCGGGACCAGCGTGCCGCAGGCCTCCGTCAGCACCTCGCGAACGCCCGTGGGGCAGGCGGTCGCGACGACCGGCGTGCCGCAGGCGAGCGCCTCGATCAGCACGTTGCTGGCCCCTTCCCAGCGCGACGAGAGCACCGAAAGCCGCGCGCGCGCCACGAAGGCGTGCGGGTTCGCCTGATAGCCGCCGAGCCACAAGTCGCCGCCGACGCCGAGCGTCTCCGCAAGCGCCGTCAGCCGCGCGCGCTCGGATGCCGGGCCGTCGCCGAGGATGACGAGCCGCAGCGGGCGCACGCGCCGTGCGG
>JACFNY010000461.1 GCA_019454625.1 Sphingomonadaceae bacterium | reverse complement strand
CGCCACGTCGAACGGGCAGACGGCGGCGAGCGTGTTCACGAGCGATTCGTCGTCGGCGCCGGAAACCGCTTCCCAGTCGGCGGAGAGGCCCTGCGTGTCGAGATACGTCCGCAGCGTCGTCTCGAGGTCGGCGCGCAGCACCGCCGCCATCGGCTGCGGCGCCTGGAAGTCCTCGGTAAAGCCGCTGTAGTCGGCGCGCACCTGCCGGTACGGCGTCTCGGCGTCGAGCTCCCCGGCGATGCGGAACCGCGTGACGCCGGTCAGCACGATCAGCAGGCGGCCGTTCTCCGGATCGGTGAACTGGGTGATGCGGCCGAGCCCGCCGATCTCGAACAGGCTGCCGTCCTCCTTCGGCTGGATCATGCCGATCAGCCGGTCGCCGCCCATCGCAGCCTTCACCATGGCGAGGTAGCGGGGCTCGAAGATGTTGAGGGGGAGCTGACCGCGCGGCAGCACGATCGCGTTTTCCAGCGGGAACACCGGGATCACCTCCGGCAGCGCGCTGGCCCCGAAACCGCTCACGAGAACAGCAGCGCCGAGAGCTTGCGGCGGGTGGCGCTCACCCACGGGTCCTCGAGGCCGATCGCCTCGAACAGCTTCAGCAGCTGCGCGCGCGCCGCATTGTCGTTCCAGCCGGGCTCGCGGCGCATCACCTCGAACAGATGCTTCGCCGCCGCATCGCGTTCGCCGTTCGCGGCAAGCGCGGCGGCAAGTTCCAGCCGCTTCGCATGGTCGTCCGGGTTCGCGGCGAGCACGGCTTCCAGCGCGGCGACTGCGCCGGCAGGCACGCGCTTCTTCGCCATCTCGATCGCGGCGCGCACCTGCGCCAGCCCCGGCGCCTTGCTGTCGGCGGCAACGGCAGCGAGCGCCGCCTCGGCCTCGTCTATCCGGTCGAGGCCGGCGAGGGCACGGGCAAGGCCGATTGCGTGCGCCTCCTGCTCCGGCTCTTCCGTGCGCAGCGCCGTATAGAGCTGCTCGGCCTGCGCGAAGTCGCCCGCGTCGAGCGCGGCGGCTGCGGCTTCGGCATAGGCGGCGAGCGACCGGTCATGGCCGTCCGCCGCGCTGATCGGCAGCTGCGGCAGGATCTGGTCGAGGAACTGGGCAAGCTCGCGCTCGGTGCGCGCCGGCGTCAGGTCGGCGACCGGCTGGCCCTGGAAGAACGCATAAACGGTGGGGATGGACTGGACGCGGAACTGCGAGGCGATCATCTGGTTCTTGTCGACGTCGATCTTCACCAGCTTCACGCCGCGCTGCGCATAGTCGGTCGCCACCTTTTCCAGAACGGGCGCCAGCTGTTTGCACGGGCCGCACCAGTCCGCATAGAAATCGAGGATGACGAGCGACCCCATCGAGGGCTCGATCACGTCGCGCTTGAAGGCCTCGATCGAAGCCCGCTCGGATTCGGGGGTGCTGAGAGTGGCCAAGATGCGTGCCCTTTTCGAAAGACAGGGTTGGTTCCCGGCGTTCATATGGGAAGTCCGCGCGCGCCGTCCAACCCCAATCGCGAATCCGCTTGCGCTTTTCGCCGCGCTCATGCTAGCAGCCGCGGCCTCTGGCGGAGCGAGCCTCCGCATACGTTCGAGCGGGCGTAGCTCAGGGGTAGAGCACAACCTTGCCAAGGTTGGGGTCGAGGGTT
>JACFNY010000460.1 GCA_019454625.1 Sphingomonadaceae bacterium | reverse complement strand
AGGCCGAAGTGGATCGCGGCGTCGAAATCCTCCTCGGCGAAATCGAACGTGTCCGAGCGCGCGGCGAAGTTGACGACGAGGTCGGGATGCTCGGCGGTGAAGCGCGGCAGGCGCGGCGCGAGCCAGCGCATCCCGAAACTCGGCAGCGTGGCGATGCTGAGGGCGTTCTCGGGCCGCTTTGCGGCGAGCCGGGCGGTGGCGCGGCGGATGCGGTCGAGCGCGGGCGCGATCTCGTCGGCGTAGGCGCGGCCGTCGGCGTTGAGCGCCACGCGGCGGCCCGCGCGGTCGAACAGCGGCGTTTGCAGCCAGTCCTCCAGCAGCGCGATCTGGCGGCTGACGGCGCTTTGCGTGAGGCCCACCTCGTCGCCGGCGCGCGAGAAGCTGCCGTGCCGCGCGGCGGCGGCAAAGCTGGCAAGCGCCCCGATCGGCGGCAGGTGGCGGCGTTCACTCATTCCATACCATCATTTACAGATGACGGGTCGTCGTTTGCCATATTCCGAATTTCCTGACAATCGGTGCCGGAACGCGAGGAGTCTTTTCATGTCGAATGCGAATGTAGGCACGATCGAGCATCTGGTCATCGACGCGCTGGGGCCGCAGGCGGGTGCGAAGGCGCTCGGCGCGCTCGCCATCGACGCGGCGCTGCTCGCCGAAACCGGCGAGACGGTCTCGCGCGCGGCGTTCGCGATGGCGCTGAACGTGCTGCTGTTCGACGACTTGCTGAAGCGCGTGCCGAGCGGTGCGGCCTATGTGGCGGATACCGTTGCGCGCGGCGAGCGCATCACCTTCGACCACGGCGCGCTGCGCACCATCCGTTTCCGCGAAGGCCCGACCGGCGCGCTCCCCGCCGGGCAGGACGCGTTCCAGCGCATCCTCGAGCCGCTCGGCTACCGTGTCGCCGATACCTATCCGCTGCCCGCGCTGCGCATGACGGGCCGCGCCTACTGCCACCGCGACGTGCCGGAGGCGATCCCGCAGTTCTTCGTGAGCGAGCTTCACGTCGAGCGCTTCGACGAGGGTTTCGTGCGCGTCGCCGCGCGCGTGTTCGGCACGACGCGCGACCCGCTGAACGCCGACGCGCAGGACGTGCTCGCGGCGTTCGCGGCGGACGGCAGCGTGCCGTACCCGGACGCCGTGGTGGCACTGCCCGCGGTCGTGGCGGCGTTCGACTGCCACCACGATCCCGTGTCGCTCGGCGACTACGAGGCCTTGCTGGCGCGCTCCGGCGAGGCGGCGTGGATCGCGACCGAGGGCAACGCCTTCAACCACGCCACCGACCGCGTCGCCGATGTCGATGCGCTGGCCGCGCGGCTGAAGGCGGAAGGGCGCCCGATGAAGGACACGGTGGAGGTCTCGGGCAGCGGCCGCGTGCGCCAGACGGCGTTCCGCGCCGATACGTTCGAGCGCAAGTTCGTGGGCGGCGTGCGCCGCACCGTGCCGGGCTCGTTCTACGAGTTCATCACGCGCGACATCGACCCCGCCACCGACGGCCTCGACCTCCGCTTCGACAGCGGCAACGCCACCGGCATCTTCGCGATGACGCGCGCTGCGTAACGCGGTAAGCAGCGCCGAACGGTTTGCCGAACGCATTTTCCAAGGAGAAGACCATGTCCGACAATTTGCTTGGAGTTTACAGCCG
>JACFNY010000459.1 GCA_019454625.1 Sphingomonadaceae bacterium | reverse complement strand
CGCGCGATGTGGCCGCGCTGTTCGGCGGCAGCGTCGGCGATCCCGCCGTCAGCCCTGACGGCAAGCGCATCGCCTTCGTGCGGGGCAAGGACCTGATGGTCGTGGACCGGGGCGGCGGCGGCGTCCGGCGGCTGCTCACCGCGCGCAGCCGTCTCGCGGCGCCGGTGTGGTCGCCGGACGGGTCGCGCATCGCCTATGTCGTCGATCGCTCGGACGCCGGCCGCGGCGTCTACAGCATGGTCGGCGTCGTCGATGTGGAAAGCCGGGAAACGCGGTTCCTCAGCCCCGGCGTCGGCGCGGACCACAACCCGGTGTGGTCGGCGGACGGCGCGCGGGTCGCCTTCATCCGCCTCGGCTATCAGCCGCGCACGTGGCGTTTCTCCGATCTCGGCGATCATGCCCCGTTCTCGGTTCTCGTTGCGGATGCCGCGACCGGCGAGGCGCGGTCCGAATGGCGCGCGCCGCACGCGCGCGGCAGCCACTTTTCCGGCTTCGCGGCGGGCGAGGACTACGACATCGGCGCGCGCGGCAACCTGTTCTGGTCCGCGGACGGCCATCTGGTCTTCCCTTATGAGAAAACCGGTTTCCGGGCGCTCTACGCGCTGGTGCCCGGCGGCGAGCCCGCGATCCTGACGCCGCCCGACATCGAGGTGGACGGTGCCGTGCAGTCGCCGGACCGGCGGCGCATCCTCTACTGGTCGCCCTCGGCCGGGGACCGCACCCGTCTCGATCTCTATCTCATCGACGGCAAGGCGCCGCCGCGCCGCCTTTCCGGCGGGGACCGGGCCGCGATCCGGTACGGCGCGCAGTTCGCGGACGACACGCGCATCGTCTGGCGCGAGGCGGGCGTGCGCATCCCCGAACGGCTCCGAGCCGGCACGCTGGACGGCGGTCGGGGCGGCAAGGCCGAGACGCTCGCGACGCCCGCGCTCGCGCAGGCGCGTTTCGCCATGCTGCCCGGCGAGGCGGAGACGCTCACGCTCGCCGCGCCGGACGGCGCCGCCGTTCATGCCATCCTCTACCGGTCGCGGCAGGCGCCGGCGAACGGCCGCGCGCCGATCATTGTCCACGCGCACGGCGGCTCGCGCGACAAGGCCTATCCCGTGTGGCAGAGCTTCTTCGGCTATCCGCCCGTGCTGCGCTATTTCCTCTCGCGCGGCTATCACGTCATGCAGGTCAACTACCGCTCCGGCACCGGCTACGGCCTCGAGTTCCGGGAACCGGCGAGCTACGGCGCCAAGGGCAACGCCGACGTCGACGATTTCATCGCCGCCGCGCGCCACGCGGCCGCGCTGCCGTTCGTCGATCCCGGGCGCATCATCGCCTACGGGCACAGCTACGGCGGGCACATCGTCGCCGCGGCGCTGGCGCGTTCCGACGTCTTCGCGGCGGGCGTCGATTCGGCGGGCGTCGGCGACTGGGTCTACGAGATGGAGAGCGACAGCGGCGGGCCGCTGCCTTTACGGATTCCCGAGCGGCTGGAGATCGAACGCACGGCCTACGCGTCGTCCGCCGTCGCGCAGCTCGACAACTGGGGCCGCGAGCCCCTGCTGCTGTTGCACGGCGATGCCGATCGCTCGGCGGCGATGCAGCAGACGATCGAGCTCTACCAGCAGCTGGGTCGGCGCGGGAAAGACGTCGATGCCGTGA
>JACFNY010000015.1 GCA_019454625.1 Sphingomonadaceae bacterium | reverse complement strand
GGTCGGGTGGACTTGCGTTACGCCCTTGCTCAGCGCGTGCGCGATGCCCTGGCGCGTCACGGCGTCGATTTGGTCGTCGGTTGGCGTGCCGATCGCGCGCAGAACGAGGTCCTTGGCCGCGTCCTTGATGATGCCCGTCGGCTCGCCGGCCGGATCGCGTTCGATGACGCCGCCCGGCACGTCGGGCGTGTTGCGGTCGATGCCCGCCAGCCTGAGGGCCAGCGAGTTCAGCAGCAGCATGTGAAGGTCGTAGCGGATCACGGCGACCGGCGTGTCCGGCGTGACGGGGTCGATCCACGACCGGTTGGGCATCTCGCCGCCCCAGCGGTCCTGATCCCAGTTTCCACCCTCGAGCCATTGGCCTTTGGGCAGGGCCCGCGCAGCGGCGGCGATACGCTGAACGAACTCCCGGGGATCGGCGGCATCGCGCAGCGAGGGCTGCGAGAGCATGGTGGCCGCCTTCACGAAATGGACATGCGGGTCGATGAAGCCGGGCGTGACGAAGGCCCCGTCGAGATCGACGATGCGTGTCCGCTTGCCGATACGCGCACGCACGGCCTCCGCGCCGACGGCGGCGATCCTGTCCGCCGTCACGCTGATGGCGTCGGTGCGGACCGCGGGGCCGGCGCCCGTCCATACCTTCGCGTTGAGATAGGCGGTATCGACCGTGTCCGTCCCGCTCGCGAAGGCAAGGCGTGCGGCCGCCGCCGCAGCGGTTCCGCCGGCGAGGGCGAGCAGCGTGCGGCGGCCGATCATCATTACTTGCCCGCCGGCTTGCGCGGCGGGTTTTCGGCACGCCACTTGTCGAGACGCGCAAGCCATGTCGCGGCCGGGAGCGGGCCGTAGGTCTTGCTGTCGGTGTGTTCGGCGACGAGCTTGCGGATGTTGACGAAATAGGCGGGGCCGCTCGGTATGCCGAGTTCCTTGTGCTTCCTCTCCATTGCCGCCTCCTGTTCCGGTGTAGGAATTGCGCCAGTGACCGGCTTGAAGAGGATGACGTCGAAATCGGCGCCGTTTTCGTGGAAGAACATCTGGATCGGAGGCTGGCCGCCCGCGGCGGCGACCTCGTCCGCCTGCGCGATGAGGCGAACGAATTCCTCCTGCTTGCCGGGGGCGAGCTTGAAGATCTCGAACCAGGCCTCGGGCCACGGCGCGCTCTCGGCGGGCGGGGTTGCCGGGGCTTGCTGCGCGAGGGCGGGGAAGGGCAGGACGGCGGCGGCGAGAATGAAGGCGAGCCTGTGTTTCATTTGAAATATCCTCCTGAACGTCACATCGTTCGGTCGATGCGGTGGATCGGAAAACATCCAATTATCGCCGGGGGCAGGGGACCAGTGCCCGTCAGCCCGCTGCCTGACGCAGTGCGGCGAGCGCGGTGCGGGCCTCGTAGGCGTTCAGGCTGGCGAAGCCGATCCTGAGCCCGCGCGGCGCATCGCCGGTGGTCATGAAGGAGCGCGACGATGCGAAACGCAGCCCCATCGCCGCCGCACGCGCTTCCATCCGGTCGAGATCGGTCCGGAACCGCAGCCAGAAGGCGAGGCCGCCGCCGGGCATCCGATAATCGACGAGATCGCCGAAAAGGCGGTCGATCTCGGCGGCGAAACTCTCGCGCCGCTTCGTGTAGACTTGCAGCACCTTGCGGCCGTGCCGCCGAAGCTCGCCGTTCGCGATGAGGTCGGCCGCCGCGTCCTCCGTGAGCGTGTTGCCCATGCCGTCGGTGATCGACACCCGGTGCGCGATCGCGTCGATGACCTGCGGCGGCGCCGCGACATAGCCGATGCGCAGCGCGGGAAGCAGCAGCTTCGACAGCGAGCCCACGTAGAGGACATGGGCGGGTCCGTAAGCGGCAAGCGGCAGCAGCGGCTGCGATTCGAAATGAAATTCGTGATCGTAATCGTCTTCGATGATCGCGAAGCTGAACCGGCGGGCGAGATCGAGCAGGCGGAGGCGACGTTCGGGCCGCATCGACACCGTGGTCGGGAACTGGTGGTGCGGCGTGACGAATACGGCGCGCACGGCGTTGCGGCGGCAGGCGTGCTCGACGGCCTCGATGTCGATGCCGCCCTCGTCGAGCCCGACCGGCACGATGTTCGCGCCGAGCGCGCGGAAGGCAGCGACCGCGGGCTCATAGGTTAGTTTCTCGACGACGACGGAGTCGCCGCGCTCGACCAGAACCTGCGCCGCGAGGAAAATCCCGTTCTGGCTGCCGCGCGTGATGCAGATGTTCTCGGCGGTGACGGAAAGCCCCCGCTGGCTTTTCAGCATGATCGCCACGGCTTCGCGCAGCGCGGGGGAACCGCGCGGGTCGCGGTACTGGAAGCCGTTGCCCTGCGCGCCGCGGTGCGCGGCGGCGCGATAGGCGCGCGCAAGCAGCTCGGCGGGAAACAGCCGTCCGTCGGGCGCGCCCTCGTCGATCTTGAGCCCGGGGCCGGACGAGACGGCGATCGGCCGTTCGGGCGGCGGCGCGAAGCGATAGTCGACCACGGCGCTGCTCATCGTGATCTCGGCGTCGCTCCGGTGGCGGTTCACCGGATCGGGAAGCGCCGCCGCGACCCGCGTGCCCCGCGTACCGGCCGATTCGAGCCAGCCCTGCGCGATCAGGTCTTCATAGGCGAGCACGACGGTCTTGCGGTTGACGCCGAGCACGCGCGCAAGCTCCCGGCTGCTCGGCAGGTAGGTGCCCGACGCGAGGCGCCCGCTTTCGATGTCGCGGATCAGCGCCTGAATGATCTGCATGTAGAGGGGAGTGTCGCGCGAGGCGTCGATCCGATCCCCGAGACTGACGGGCCAGGGACGCAGCATTGGACCTGCCTTATAAGAGTTCAACGTATATATCCGGGGCCAAGCGTACCCGCAGCGGAACGTTGCGGCAATGCAGTTGGTCCCTCGGGTTTTCCGGTTTTGGCGGTTGCCGGAGTTCCAATGCCGAGAGACAGGACCGGCAAGTATGGAAGCCGTTCAGAGGGCGACGTGGGCTATTTCGATCAGTTTGAAAACGGGGACGTGCGTGCGCTGGTGGAGGAATTCCCGCTGGCGTGGGTTTGCGGCGGGGCTGCCGACGCGATGGAGGCGAGCCTGCTGCCGCTGATCGGCGAATATGACGCGGACGGCCGCCTTGTCGCGCTGATCGGGCATCTGAGGCGTGCCAATCCGCTGTACCGCGCGCTCGGCGAGGACGGGCGGGCGACGATCCTGTTCAAGGGGCCGGATGCCTATGTCAGCCCCGAGCACGCGGGGCTCAGGAACTGGGGCCCGACGTGGAACTACGCGCAGCTCAAAATCGGCGCGGACATCGTTTTCGACGATGCACTCACCGAGATGTCGCTGAACGTTCTGATCGCCGCGATGGAGAACGGCAGGCCGGTGCCGTGGACCAGCGGTGAACTCGGCGACCGGTATCACACCATGCTGAAACACATCATCGGCTTTCGTGCGGCGGTCACCCGGCTCTCGGGCGCGTTCAAGCTGGGGCAGGACGAGAGGGGCGAGGTCCTGGCGTCGATCCTCGGATCGCTGCCGGATGCGGAAACCGCGGCGTGGATGCGGCGGTTCAACCGGCATCGCATAGGGTGAAGCGGCGGACGGGCCGGATGCCCGTCCGGTCAATCGGCAGTGATGACTCCGGCCGCGATCAGCGCCGCGATCTCGGTCTCGGCGAGGCCGATCTCGCCGAGAACGGCATGGCTGTCTTCGCCCAGAGCGTGCGGGGGCGTGTCCGGCGCATGGGCGATGTCGCCGAACAGCACCGGCTGCGGCAGGGCGCGGGCGATTCCCTCCGGGTAGCCGGCCGGAACATCGAAGAAGCCGATTTCCGAGAGGTGCGGATCGGCGAGCAGTTGCGCGAGGCCCGGCACTTCCGAGCAGGGCACGTCGCGGGCGGAAAGCGCCGCGATCCATTCGCCGGTGGTGCGGTGCGGCAGGCTGTCGGCGACGATCGCATAGAGGGTGTCGATATGCGCGGGCCGCACGCGCGGGTCCTTGAACCACGTCTCCCGCGTCACGTCCTCGCGGCCGATCTCGGCGAGGAAGGCGTGCCATTGCCGATCGGTGTAGGGCAGCACGGCGATCCAGCCGTCCGCGGTCCGGAACGGCCTGCGGTTGGGGGAGAGGATGCGGGGATAGCCGGGCGCTCCGTCCGCCGCGAACGTCGCGCCCGCGAGGTGCTCATTGAGGAGGAAGGTGGTCAATGCCTCGAACATCGGCACCTCGACCTTGATCGCGCCCTGACGGCCGCGCCCGCGCGCGACCAGCGCGGCGAGGATGCCGTAGACGGCGTGGAGCGCGGCCACCTTGTCGGCAAGGACGGTGGGCACGAAACGCGGATCGCCGCCCGTGGCCGCGCCGAGCCCGGCGATGCCGCTCGCCGCCTGTATGATGTCGTCGAACGCGGGCCGGTCGCGATAGGGGCCGCGCTGGCCGAAGCCGGTCGCCGCGCAGTGGATGATCGCGGGATTGATCGCGGCGGCGGCCTCGAAGCCGAGGCCGAGGCGCTCGGCCGCCTCGACGCGCATGTTGTGGAAGAGGACATCCGCTGACGCGATGAGCCGCGCGAGCACCGCCCGGCCCTCCGGGTGCTTGAGGTCGATCGCCAGCATCCGCTTGTTGCGGTTGTTGTTGACGAAGAGCGCGCCGCCGCCCTCGCCCGACGGATGCGCGTGGCGGGCGATGTCGCCTTCGAGCGGCTCCACCTTGATGACCTCCGCGCCGAGATCGGCGAGCACCTGACCGGCGTAGGGTCCGAGGACCACGGCGCCGACCTCGATGATCCGTGTTCCGCTCAGCAGCGGCAGCATGATGCCTTTTCCTTTTTCAGTTTTCGCGCCGGATCAGGTCTCGGCCCACATGCGCCAGAGGTCGCTGGTGTTGCGCGACAGCGTATCGAAGGCGGCGGTCTTGCCGGTCTTGGCGAACATCGTTGCCCGGAGATTTTCCAGCTCGAACAGGATGCGCCGCTTGTCGGGCTCGCGCACGAGGCTCTGAATCCATCCGACCGCGACGTCCCGGCGGCCGGAGACGACCGTGTTCACCTGATGCAGCGTATTGGCGGGGTAGAGGATCGCCGCGCCCGCAGGCAGCTTGAACGTGCGCGTTCCGGCAGGCTCGTCGATCGCGAGCTCGCCGCCCTCGTAGCTCGCGGGGTCCGAAAGAAACAGCGTGAAGGCGAGGTCGATGCGCGTCTGCGGGGTATCGCCCATCAGCGCGTTGTCGACATGAAGGCCGTAGCTCATGCCGGGCAGATAGCGGCTGAAAAGGATCGGGCGCATGGTGCGAGGCATGGCTGCCGTCGCGAAGAAACGGTTGGCCGCCAGCGCCTCCGTGACCATTGCCTGCATGGCGGCGTAGTCCGCGGAGTCGCCGGCGACCTGCTTGTTCTCCTTCACCCCGGTCGCCGCCCAGCCGGCGGTCTCGCGACCGTCGATGAAGGCTTGCCGGTCCATCAGCCGGGCAAGCCGGGCGAGCTGGTCGGCATTCAGAATATCCGAGATGCAGATGATCAAGGGCTCGTCCCCGTCCGGTCCTAGATGTCGGGCGCGGCACCCTTCTTGAGGCCGTGCGCCTTGCCGGAAACGGTGCCGTCCGGCTTCACCAGCGCCACGCTATCCATGACGAAGAACATTGTATAGCAGCCGCTGATCTGCGACTTGCCCGCCCACGCGATGTCGACGCAGAGCTTGTCGTCCTTTGCCTGCCACGACCCGGTGACGGGCTCGTTCACCTGCGCGCTGCACACGCCTTTGTAGAGCAGGAAGCCGTCACCCGGGATTTCCTTCTTCGGGCACTTCTTGAGGTCGGTCGGGTCGTAGCGGATGTTGTAGCCGCCGACCTTGCCGTCCGCGCTGTACTGATGCGTGTAGTGATAGGGGATGACGAGCGAGTTGCCGGTGACGGCCTTGCGGATCTGGTCGGTGGTGAGCGCGGGGAACGAGAGCGTCGGCCAGACGCGGTGCGAGCCGATGCCGTTCTCGCCGCCTTCGCCCGCCAGCATCAGCGACAGGGCCTTGTCGAAGCCGGTGGGATAGACGAAGTCGGTGGGCGCCGGGACCGCGGGCGCGTTCGGATCGGCCATCGCCGCGGCGGGCGTCGCCACGGCCGAGGCGGCGGCGACGCCGGCCGCGACGGACCATAGTTTCATTGTGAATGTCTGCATTGGTTCATACCCTCCTTGTTCTGAACGACGGGGCCGGAGTCTTCCTTGCCGGAACGACCCGACTCTGCGCGACCCGAGGACACCACAAAGCGGGGACGCGGACAGCAAGGGTGTTGGGTAAGCCCGCCCCCGTGAAGGGTAAAACGGCGAGCCGCCGGGCCGTCAGAGCATCGCCATCGCCTGTTCGGCGCCGCGGTGGGCCTCGGTCATGCCGTAGGCCATGCTCATCAGCCCCTGAAGCTCCGAATGGGCGAACACGATCCGACCGTGCGGGCGGCGCAGCACGTCGGGCGGCGGTGCGTTGCCGTCGCGGCCGAGGAAGAAGCCCGGCTGCGGCGCGCAGAAGGCATGGCCCCAGCGATTGAGGATGATGCCGGCGATGTCGCGCCGCGCATCGAAGCCCGCGGCGCCGAACATCCCGCTCATCTGCGCCCGGATCTGCCGTTCCAGATCGGTGTAGCTCGCTTCGAGCATCGCCGTGCGCGCCGCCGGTCCCTGCGCGGCGGCCGGGAGGTCCGGCTGGAGGAAGGGGATGTAGAAGGTGAGCACGACGGGATCGTCCGGCGTGAGCGGCGCAGGGCTTCCGAAGGCGACGTTGCGGCGCACCGCGACGTGCCAGCCGAGCCCTTCGAACCAGCGCGCCGCGATGATCCCGAGCCGATCGAGGAAACGCCAGTGCCGCAGCGCCACGTTGGCGGTGAGGACCGGCCCGTAGTGGAATTCGCCGTAGGCGCTCGCGTGGGCCTCGCCGAGATCGGCGACGATGTTGCGGTTGACCCATCCGCCCGAGGCCATGACGACGGCGCGGGCGCGCACCGTCCGGACCTTGCCGTCCATCACATAGGTGACGCGCACGTGTTCGGCGGCGGACGGCGTCCCCTCGTGGCGCACGTCGATGACGGTCGCGCCGCCGCGGATGCGCACGGGCGCGCCCGGCCGGTCGAGCGCGGCGAAGTCGATCGGCGCGGAGGCGAGGGCGGCCGTGCTGCCGTCGCCCCCGATGCTGCCGGGGATCATCCGCGCCAGCATCATCCTCAGGATCGCCGCGTTGCCGCCGGGGAACGAGATGACGCCGATATGCGCCGCGCCGCTGTTCCCGGCGGGTTTCGGGATGGTCGTCCCCGGTAGCCCGAGCCGATGCGCCGCGTAGGCGGATATGGCGTTGCCGCAGACGCCGAAGTTCGCGACGGCGAGATAGGGATCGACGTAGCGGCGGACCTGATCGCCGTAGCCCAGCCCGTCGAGCAGATCATAGTAGGTGATCGAATCGAGCCACGCCTCGGCGTCTTTCCGGCCCGACAATATGTCCCGGCGGTTGTGGACATAATCGTCCATCTGCGTCCGGACGTCGGCGGGCCAGGGGGTGTGCGCGAAGCCGTCGCGCGCCGGGTTTCGCACCCACCCGTGATCGCGGAAATGATAGCCGGTCTCGTACCCGCGTTCGGAGCCGGGGGCCATCGGCGCGAAATGATAGTTGGGAATCTCGTACCGCTCCGCGCCGCCCGCCAGCGGCTCGAGATCGTAGTGGGAGGCGAGGCCGAGCTCGTGGTAATAGTCCGTGTAGACCTCGTAGAGGCCCTTGCCGTAGCTCCCCCGTACATAGCCCGGCTTGAACAGCAGCCCGCCGTTCGAGCCCTGCGGCGCGACGAGGCGGCGGCCGTCGATCTCGAACACGTTCTGCTTGGCTTCGCCGCCGACGACGGGGTGGTTCTCCAGCAGCAGGCAGTGCTGCCCCGCGCCGCCGCGCTTGCCGAACTCGTAGGCGGCGGTCATGCCCGAGAAGCCGCCGCCGACGACGACGAGGTCGAAACTCTCGTCGGCGGGGGTTCGGCCGGGGTCCGGATAGAGTCGGTCGCGGATGCCGTGGGCGGCATACATCACCGCCTTCGTGTTGCCGTTGGACCACGCGTAGTCGCCGACGCCGCCGTATCCCGTCCACGCCGAGCCGGAGGGGGCGAAGGGCCCCTCGGCGATTCCCGTCGTGCGTCCGCAGCCGGGGAGCTGGGTGGCGGCGCCTGCGACGAGAACGCCGTTCACGAAATCGCGGCGCGTGATCCGCTCGCTCATGCCGAGGGCGTCGTCGAGGCGGGGGGTGTCCGTCATGATGCCTGTTTCCGGGCCGGGCGGCGGCGCAGCCAGAGCAGGGTGCCGAGCACGATGGAAACGGTGAGCCAGACGCCGATCGCCATCGAGAGGACCCTGCCGGTGGTCCCGAGACTTTCGCCGGTGTGCAGCGGGTAGAAGGATGCGAGGAAGGCCCGTGCGGGATCGGCCTCGGTGACCGGCCACGCGCCCCGCACCTTGCCGTCGTTCGCGTCGACGATCACGAGGCTGCCGCCGTAGCCGCCGCGGTAGAGCTCGCCGGGCGCCCGCACCCAGGCGTAGTAGCTTGCGTCGCCGGGCGAGGGCAGCGTCGTGGCGACGAAGCGGCTGCCCGGAATGGCGGCCGTCGCCGCGCGGGCCGCGGCGGCGAAGCCGACCGCCTCGCCCCGCGGCGGATTGGCGGGCAGGGCGATCTCGGGAACGCCGAGAAGCTCGCCGAGTTCGTGCTCGAACAACATCAGCGTGCCGGTGGCGGCGATGACGATGGCCGGTGCGACCGCCCAGAGCCCGACTGCGCGGTGCCAGGAATGGAGGCCGGAGGGCCTGGAGGTATCGCCCCGTGGACGAAGCGCGGCGCGCCACTGGCCGCGCGCGGGCCACGCGACCGCGAGGCCGGCGAGGAGATTGGTGACGAGGAGCAGGCCCGTGACCGCGAGAAGCCAATGGCCGATCGTGCCGGCGGCGAGCGTGAGATGGATCTCGCGGACCAGTTTCAGGAAACTGTGGTCGTTCGCGGCCTTGTCGCGGAGGACCGCGCCAGACCCGTCGATATAGGCCCTGCGCGCGGCACCGTCGGTGCCGACATGCGAAACGATGTAGCGGTCGGGCAGCCCGGCGGTCGTCCATATCCAGTTGACCTTCGCCTCGCCGCCCGCAGCGGCGAAAGCGTCGATGCGCTGTTCGATCGCGGCGAGATCGGTCGGCGGGTGGCGCGACGAGAGCAAGGCGTCCTCGATCTCGAAATGGAACGCGAGCAGCGTGCCGGTCACGGCCTGTATCAGCCAGAACGCGGCGGCGCCGATCCCGAGCCAGCGATGGACGGCAACGATACGCTTGCGCCAGGGGCGCCGGACAACTGGCGAACTCGACATTACAGCCCTTCTCTCCCGGGAGCCTGCACTCTATTGGCCGGAGGCGGAAGGCAAAGCGCCCTTATGGGTAAAGCCCGGGGGAAGATGGGGAGGGCGGGGCGCCTGCCCGGCCGGAGAGACGCTCCGCCTTACCCGTCTTGCACATTCCGTTACCCTCAAAAGAGATTCATCCGCAGGAGCGGCTGATATTGAATGGGAAAGGCGGGGCGCGCCGGACAAGGAGCGGATTCCGGGCGCCTCGCAGCAACCGAAGCGACTGGCATGAAGGGGTGGGGCATGAGTATCGCCGTTCGAGACGTGAGGCCGTTGCCGGCGAAGTCGGCCCGGGTTTTGCTGAGGTCCGGCGGCTGCGCCCTCGCCGTGCTTCTCGCGGCGTGCGGCGGCACGGCGACCACCGGATCGCAACTTGCCGACCTCGTCATCACCAACGCCCGCGTTTACACGGTCGACGACGCGAATCCGTGGGCTGAGGCCGTGGCGATCAAGGACGGCAAGATCGTTGCCGTCGGAACCAACGGCGAGATGGCGGCCTATGGCGGCTCCGGCACGCGGACGGTCGACGTCGGCGGCCGCCTCGTCCTTCCCGCGTTCGGCGACGCGCACGCCCACCCGCTGTTCGGCGGGCTCAGCCGTTCGCGCTGCCCGCTGCACGAGGGCAAGAGCATCGAGGACTATCAGGCGACGATCGCGAAATGCGTCGCCGATACGCCCGGCGACGGCGCCGTCTTCGGCATCGGCTGGAGCGATGCCCTCTTCCCGCCGAGCGGCATTCCGCGCAAGGAAGCCCTCGACAAGGTCTCGACGACGCGGCCGCTGATCTTCGAATCCACCGGCGGGCATACCTACTGGCTCAATTCCAAGGCGCTCGAGGTCGCGAAGATCACGCGCGACACGAAGAATCCGCCGAACGGGACGATCGACCGCGACCCCGCGACGGGCGAGCTCGTGGGCAGCCTTCAAGAAGCGGCGATGGACCTCGTCAAGTCCCTGATCCCGGCGCCGACCGCCGCCGAGATCGAGAACTCGATCCTCTATGTCGCCGAGCATTTCAACAGCCTTGGAATCGTCGGCTGGAACGATGCGGGCGTCGAGTTCGACGACGACGGCGGCAGCCCGATGATCGACGCCTACAAGGCGGTGAAGGATGCCGGGAAGCTGACCAGCTACGTGACCGTTTCGCTGAAATGGAAGAACGAGCGCGGCATGGACCAGCTACCGGGCCTGCTGAAGGCGGCGGAGCGGGCGAATGCGCTCGGCATCCCGACGCATACGGTCAAGTTCTATGTCGACGGCGTGATCCCGCAGAAGACCGCGTACATGCTCGCACCTTACGAGAACAGCGGGCGTGAGCGCGGGTCGCCGCAGATCGCGCCCGACACGCTGAAGCAGGCGGCAACGGCGGTCGACGCGCGCGGGATGCACGCGTTCTTTCACGCTATCGGCGACGGCGGCGTGCGCATTTCGCTCGACGCGGCGGAAGCCGCGCGCAAGGCGAACGGCGCGAAGGACACGTACCACATGGTCACGCACCTCAATGTCGTCGATCCGGCCGACCAGCCGCGCTTCGGCAAGCTGAACACGTTCGCACAGTTCCAGCCGACATGGGCCTCGTGGTACGACTACATGGACCTCACGGTCGCGGCGATCGGCCCGAAACGCGCAGAATATATCTACCCTGCCGGAAGCATCGTTCGCGCGGGCGGCAAGCTCGCCTACGGCGCGGACTGGCCGGTGGGCGGCGCAAACCCGCTCGAAGGCATCGAAGTGGCGATGACGCGCCGCACCGCGGGGCAGCCGGATGCGAAGCCGCTGCTTCCGGACGAAGGCATCAGCCTCGAGGACGCGATCCGGAGCCACACGATCAACGTCGCCTACGTGAACGGGCTGCAAAAGCTCACCGGTTCCATCGTCAAGGGCAAGAACGCCGATCTCGTGATCCTCGACAAGGATATTTTCAAACTGCCGGTGCACGAGATTTCGAAGGCGCGGGTGATGCTGACGCTGTTCAAGGGAGAGCCGGTTTCCGGCGATTGGAAATCGTTGGGATCGGCGGGGGGCGAATAGGCGCCCGCCACCTGCCGTCGCTGGCGCCGGCGTCACACGGTTGTCACGGCGGTCATCGACTCGTAACTTTACGAGGCAGAGGGAGGTGCAGAGGGAGGTCGGGCCACGTGCAGGACATGATCGCCGCCAAGTTCGATCCGCCCGTGTGGATGGGCGAGCAGATCAGCCGCGACCTGCTGCTTGAACGGCTGAACGGCGCGTTCACTCATCGCCTGACGCTCGTCCATGCCCCTGCCGGATACGGGAAGACGAGCCTTCTGGCCCAATGGCGCGATAGCCTGGATCCCGCTGCGGCGCAGGTCGCGTGGCTGACGCTCGAGCATGACGACCGCGACCTCAAGCGGTTCGTGAGCTACCTGCTCCTCGCCATGCTCCAGGAGAATGACGGCAAGTCCGTTTCCACCGACCTGCCGCCGCGCGCCGCCCTGTCGGCGATCATCAACGCGCTGGCCGACCGCTCCGTGCCGGTCGTCCTCATTCTCGACGACCTGCACCATGCCTACAGCGAGCCGGTCGCGAATTTCCTCCAGTCGCTGGTACGGCTCGCGCCGCCCAACTGCCATTTCGTCTTCGCATCGCGCGATTACCCGTGGCTCGGCCAGTCGGTGCTGGCGGCCGAGGAGCAGCTGCTGGAGATCGCCGCGGCCGATCTCAAGTTCTCCGCGCAGGAAGCCGAATGCCTGCTTTGCCGCACCGACGGGTCGCTGGAGACGATCGACATCGACACGCTGCTCGACCGCACGGAAGGCTGGCCGATCGCGGTGCAACTGGCCTCGCTGTCGATCAAGCGCGGCCTCGGGGCCGAGCGGGTGATCGACGAGTATTGCGGATCGAGCTCCGATCTCGCGCGCTATCTCTCCGAGCAGGTGCTGATGACGCTGCCGCAGGAGACGCGGGACATCGTGCTGCGCACCGCGCTGCTCGACCGCCTGACGGGGGAAGCGGTCGACCTTCTCTGCGACCGGCAGGACGGCTGGATGGTGCTGGAACGGCTGGAGCAGCAGGGCGTCTTCCTGTCCCCGGTGACGTGGGAGCGCCGCGAATACCGCTATCACCAGCTGTTCGCCGATTATCTGCGCGACCGTTTCGAGCGCTCGGACCGCCCGCAGTTCACGGCGCTCCAGCGGCGGATCGCGCGCTGGTTCGCCGAGCGCGGCCAGATCGCCGAGGCGGTCAATCACGCCATATTGTCCGCCGACGACATGCTGATCGGGGACATCCTGGAAGAGGCCGGCGGCTGGCGGCTGATCCCGCAAGGCCTGCAGGGCGTCGCCGAGCGCGGCCTCGGGAAATTGCCGCTGGCGCTCGTGCGCACCCGGCCGCGCCTCGTGCTCGCGCTCGTCTATCTCCAGATAAAGCGCGGCGAGATCGGCGCGGCGCGCGCGGAGTTCGACCTGTTCGCGGCCGGGGCCGACGCGGCCGATATGCCGGTCGACCTGCGCACGGAAATCCGCGTCGTCGGCGATACGCTCTCCGACTACGAGAACCAGCCCGTCACCTTCGAGGACCTGCTCGCGCGCGAGGCGCTGCTCCGCAAGCTGCCCGCCAACGACCATCTCGTCCTCGCCAATTTCAGCGAGACGCTGGGCGCCAAGTACTACGAGGGCGGCTGGCTGGAACGCGCGCTTCAGCCGACGCTCGCCGCGCGCGATCACTACGTCGCCATCGGCTCGCTCTACAGCGACCTGTTCACGCGTTTCCTCGAAGCGCGGATCAAGCGCGCGCAGGGCCGCTCCAAGGAAGCGGGGACGATCCTGGAAACCGCATGGCGCGATACGGTCGACAACTTCGGCAGCCGCTCCGACCTCGCCGCGAACTGCGCGGCCTTTCAGGCGGAACTCCTCTTCGAGCACGACCAGACCGCCGAGGCGCGCGAGCTGCTGTCGTGGGCGCTGCCGCACATGGAGCAGTCGGACGGCTGGGTGGATGTCTACGCGGCGGCCTATTTCACCGAGGCGCGCGCGCTGGCGAGCGAGGGCGCGTTCGACGAGGCCTGCGACATCCTTGCGCGCGCGCGGCGCGTGGCGGCGCGGCGGCGGCTGCGCCAGCTCGAGATGCTGGCCGACATCTGCAATCTCGACGTGCAGATCGCGCAGGGCGCGCCAGCGCAGGCCGTGCTCGCGGCCGCGGCGGTCATCGGCCTCGACGCGCTGGCCGACATGATGACGGAGGAGTCGCCGCAGTACCGCCCCGTGGCGACGGCGGCGTCGCTGTGCCGGGTCCGCCTGCACCTGCTCGTCGGCGCGTGGGGCCGGGCGCTGGAGGAAGTCGGGCGGCTGCGCGCGTGGGCGGAGCAGCGGGGCGCCGGGCGCCTGCTGATCGACGTCAACATCCTCGCCGCCGCCGCCCTGCGCGGGCAGGGTGCAGCGGCGGAGGCGCGCTGCTGCTTCGACGAGGCGATCAGCATCGCCATGTTCCAGAACATCATCCGCCCGTTCGTGGAAGCGCGGCAGTTCGTGCAGCCCTGCCTCGACGAGGCGTTGCAGGCGGACGCGCAGCTCGGGCGGTTCCGCGCGCAGTTCCTGAAATCGCTGGCGAAGGCGCTTGCCGTCCATCGCGGCAGCGCCGCGGTTTTCGGCGTGTTCAGCGAGGCGGAGGCCGAGGTGCTGCTCTATCTGAGCCAGGGGCATTCCAACAAGGAGATCGCCCGGCTGATCGGCATGTCTCCGGACACGGTGAAATACCGGCTAAAGTCGGTTTTCCGCAAGATCGGCGTCAGCAAGCGCCGCGACGCGGTCCGCATCTCCGCCGAGCGGGGGCTGATACCGAGCAGCGAACCCGTCGCCGCGCACACGCATTGAAGGACGCTGCGACGGGTATTACCCGTCGGCTTTCTTGACTCGAATCTCCGTACAGGGACAAAAAAGTCCCGAATCAGAAACCTTGGGGAGTCGGGATGCTGTCCGATTTTCGCTTCGACCGCCTTTTCATCGGCGGCGCATGGGCAAGCCCGGTCGACGGCGGCGTCCGGCCGAGCATCGACCCCGCGCGGGGGGCGCCGTGGGGCGATGTCGCCTACGGCGGGGCCAAGGACATTGATCGCGCGGTGGCGGCGGCGAAGGACGCGTTCGGGCCGTGGCGCAAGATGCCGCCGTGGGAGCGGGCGGCGCTGATGCGCCGGTTCGCGGACCTCTACGCGACGCAGGTCGATGCGCTGGCGGAGATCGAGACGCGCGACAACGGCCGCGCCGTGCGGGAATCCCGCGGCGACATCGGGCTGCACGCCCAATATTACCACTGGTTCGCGTCGCTGGCGGACAAGCTCGGCGGGCGCACGATCCCGATGGACGACAGCGTGCACGCCTTCACGACGCGGCATCCGGTCGGCGTCGTCGGTGCGATCACGCCTTGGAACGTGCCGCTGATGGCGGCGGCGTGGAAGCTCGGCCCCGCGCTCGCGGCGGGCTGCACCGTGGTGCTGAAGCCCGCCGAGCAGACCCCGGCATCGTCGCTCGCGCTCGCCCGGATTTTCGAGGCGGCGGGCTTTCCGGAGGGCGTCGTCAACGTGGTGCAGGGGGACGGGCCGGTCGCCGGCGCGCGGCTCGTGGCGCATCCCGACGTCG
>JACFNY010000014.1 GCA_019454625.1 Sphingomonadaceae bacterium | reverse complement strand
AGGGGGTCCCTCTTCGACGCCGATCGGGGGGCCCTTTTGCGCGCCGATTGACAGGAACGGACGAGAGGCCGCGCGTGATCTTCTTGTATACGGATGGGTTGATGCCCTTTTCGAGCATATCGGCCGCGCTCGCGCGCTTCTCGCGTGCGGCCTTGAGCGAGACTCTGGGATAGACGCCAAGGGCGATCGTGCCTCTTTTGCCCGCGTGCCTGTAGTCCATGCGCCAGTAGCGGGCGCCGCTCGGTTGAACGAGCAGATACAGGCCATGGATGTCGGCGACCTTGAAAGGCTTGTCGCGAACCTTGAGTTTTCGGATGGCGGCGTCGGTCAGCATGACGGTACATTTTCGCTTTCGGGGGAAAATATACCGACAATGTACCGTCAGATTTGACGGTATACAACGAACGGGGACGGTTTGAGACGGAAAGCGTACCGTCAAAAATGGCTGAAATCAGCCACTTTCCGAACGGCGGTGGACCCCTGCGGAAAGCCGTTGGTGCCCACGGCCGGGATCGAACCGGCACGCCTGAAACAGGCGAGGGATTTTAAGTCCCTTGCGTCTACCAATTCCGCCACGTGGGCCGCTACGGTCTCCGGCTTGCGTAGCGCCGGGCGGGGGCGGGGTCTAGATGGCGCCGTCGAGGGGCTGGTGCCCGGCGGCGGAAAGCGCGTCCATCAGCCGCTCGGCAGCATCGTCGAGCGCAGTGCGTTCGCGGCTGCGGATCACGAAGTTGGCGCCGATGCGCCCGTCGCGCCAAAAGGGGTAGCTGCCGATCTGGATGCCGGGCTTCTCCTGCTCCACGGCGATCAGGATCTCGGAAACGCTGCTTTCGGGCACCCACGCGCCCACGGTGCGGTCGAGCACGGGAAGCCCGCCTTCCAGCTTGCCGTCGAGGCCGGCGAGCATACCCTGCGTGATCTTGGGGACGCCCGCCAGCATGTAGACGTTGCCGATGCGAATGCCCGGCGCGCCCGAAACCGGGTTCTCGATGAGGTCGGCACCATCGGGAACACGCGCCATGCGCAGCCGCGCCTCGGTGATGCGGTCTCCGTAGTATTGCCGCAGCATCGCCTCGGCGGTCGGGTGCAGAACGACGGGAACGCCGAACGCCTCCGCGACCGCGTCGACACTGATGTCGTCGTGCGTCGGCCCGATGCCGCCGGTGGTGAACACATAGTCGCACACGGCGCGGCAGGCATTGACGGCGGCGACGATGGCACCCATCTGGTCGGGCACGACGCGCGCCTCGGCGAGCTGGATTCCCTGAATGTTAAGCCATTTCGCGAGATAGGCGAGGTTGGCGTCCTGGGTCCGGCCGGAGAGAATCTCGTCGCCGATGACGATGAGCGCGGCGGTCCAGATGCGGGTTTCAGCCATGCGGTTATCCGTAACCGTAGCGGCAAACAGGGTAAAGCGTGATGGCGCGGCGCCGCGGCGCCGTTGCCGGATCGGGCCGGTTTAGGGTATTCGGAGCGACGACATGATCGGGATTCTCACTTTCGCCCTGCTCGCGGCCCCCGCGCCGAAGGCTGTCACGCTCGATGCAGACGTGCGCCGCGCGGCGCTCGATGTCGTCTCCTGCGCGCAGGCGTCGGGCATCGGCAAGGATGCCCGCAGCGTCACGATCATTGATTACGGCCGCGCCTCGCTGGAGCCGCGCCTGTGGGTCGTCGACCTGAAGACGGGCGCCGCGCTCGTGCAGGAGTATGTCGCGCACGGCCGCAATTCGGGCGAGAATCGCACGACGAGCTTCTCGAACGCGATGAACTCGCACCAGTCGAGTCTCGGTCTCTTCGTCACCGCCGAGACCTACATGGGCTCGAACGGTTATTCGCTCCGCATGGACGGGCTCGTTCCCGGCATCAACGATGCGGCGCGCGTGCGCGCGATCGTCATGCACGGCGCGCCCTATGTGAACCCGGATGCGGGCGCGAGGCAGGGCCGCCTCGGGCGCAGCTGGGGATGCCCGGCGCTGCGCAGCGCGGTCGCGCAAGGGGTCATCGACCTCATCAAGGGCGGCAATTTCGTCTTCGCGTGGCACCCGGACAAGGATTGGGTCGGCGCGTCGCCCTACGGCAAGTGCGTCGTCGCCATGCAAGACCGTCCGGCTGGCGCCAGCCGCACGGCGCGTTAGGATAGGTTTCATGGACATGGAAGTTTCAGACGTCATTCTCGACGCGTCCGGCATCAAGCTGCACGGGCCCGAAGCCTTCGAGGGTATGCGCCGTGCCGGCCGCCTCGCGGCGGAGGCGCTCGACATGCTGGTGCCGCACGTCGTGCCCGGCGCCCGCACCATCGACCTCGACACGATGGTCTACGAGTTCGTGCGCGAGCGCGGCGGCGTTCCCGCCACCGTGTTCTACAAGGGCTACAGCCATTCGAGCTGCATCAGCATCAACCACGTCGTCTGCCACGGCATCCCCGGCCCGAAGCGGCTGGTGAAGGGCGACATCGCCAACATCGACATCACCGTCATCGTCGACGGCTGGCACGGCGACACCAGCCGCATGTTCCTCGTCGGCGACGTGCCGCTGAAGGCGCGCCGCCTCGTCGACATCACCTATGAATGCCTGATGCGCGGGATCGCGGCGGCGAAGCCGGGCAACCGCCTCGGCGACATCGGCCACGCCATCCAGTCCTACGCCGAGGAGCAGCGCTGCGGCATCGTGCGCGACTTCTGCGGACACGGCCTCGGCCGCATGTTCCACGACGAGCCGAGCGTCGTCCATGTCGGCAAGCCGGGGCGCGGCGTGCTGCTGAAGCCCGGCATGTTCTTCACCATCGAGCCGATGATCAACCTCGGCCGCGCCGACGTGAAGGTGCTCGACGACGGCTGGACGGCGGTGACGCGCGACCGCTCGCTCTCCGCGCAGTTCGAACACTCGATCGGCATCACCGAGACCGGCTGCGAGATCTTTACGAAATCACCGGCGGGACTCGATCACCCGCCCTACGCGGTCTGATCCAGCGCCAGCGTCATGCAGACGCTGTAGGGGTCCTCGCGGTAGTCTCCGAACGGCGGGCACAATGTGAAGCCGCGGCTCGCATAGAGCAGCCGCGCGGCATCGAACGCGGCGGGCGTTCCCGTCTCCAGGCTGAGGCGCGTGTAACCGCGCCGCCGCGCCTCGTCGATGATGTGGTCGAGCAGGACCGTCGCGACGCCGCGCCTGCGATAGCGCTCGTCCGTCCGCATCGACTTGATCTCGCCGTGTCGGCTATCCAGTTCCCGCAGCGCGCCGCAGCCCATGAGCACGCCCTCGTCCCACACGGTCCAGAAGGTGATGTCGGGCGCGCGCAGCGCATCGAGATCGAGCGCGTGCACGCTTTCGGGCGGCGAGTGGCGGTGCATGTCGTCGAGGTGCGCCTGGAGCAGCGCGGTGATCTCCGGCCCCCGCAGGTCGTCGAGGCGAATCTCCATCAGCCGAGCGCCGTCTTCAGCACTGCGATCAGCCGGTCGCAGTCGGCATCGTCGTTGTAGAGGTGCGGCGTCACGCGCAGCGAGCGGCCGCGTAGCGAGACGAAGACGTTTTCCCCGGCCAGCCGCTCCGGCAGGCGCTCCAGCAACGGGGCGGGCACCTCGCCCGGAAAGCCGAGCGAGAGGAAGTGCGGCGCGCGCGTCGCCGGGTCGGGCGCGAGGAGGCCTATGCCGCGCGCCGCCTCGCCGAGCGCGAGGGTCCGCGCGCCGAGCGTTTCGGCGATGCGCGCGATGCCCCAGCCGAGCAGCATGTCGATGGCGGCGGCGGCGCCCATCAGCAAGGGGGGATTCGCCTTCTCGCCCATGTCGAAGCGGCGCGCGCCGGGCTGGAAGTCGTTCCGGTAGTCGACGAGCCGCGAGAAATCCTCGCTGCCGCCGCGGTTCATCCAGTTGTTCTCGATGGGCGTGCCGCCGTGATGCTTCGGCGCCGCGTAGAGCATACCGATGCCGTAGGGCCCCATCGCCCACTTGTAGCAGGCGGTGGCCATGAAATCGGGCTGCACGCGGGCGACATCGAACGGCAGCGCGCCGAGCGACTGGGTGAGATCGAGCACGAGCGCCGCGCCGACCTCGCGGCACGCCGCGCCCACCGCCTCCAGATCAACGAGCCCGCCGTCCGCCCAGTGGCAGTTCGGCACGGCGACGAGCCCCGTGTCCGGACCGATCGCGGCGAGCACCGCGGGCGTCCACGCGTCGTCGTTGCCGCGCTTCACGGTGACGATGCGCGCGCCGCACGCGATGGCGTGTTCGCGCCACACGTAGAGGTTGGAGGGGAACTGGTCGGCGAGCACCACGATCTCCTGCCCGCGCCCGAGCGGCAGGTTCCGCGCCGCGACGGCAAGCCCGTAGCTGACCGAGGGCACGACCGCGAAATCGTCCGGACTGCCGCCCGCCAGCGCTGCGAACCGGGTGCGCGCCGCCTCGGTATGTGCGAAGAAGTCCGCGGGCCGATAGGTCCACGGCGCGGCCTTCAGCGCCGCGCCCTTGTCCATCGCCGCCACGACCTCGTGCGCCAGCGGCGACATGTAGGCGCAGTTGAGATAGGCGACCTCGCGCGGAATGTCGAAGCGGTCGCGCTGGCAGGGGATCGGGCTCATGCGTCCGTTAAGCCAGAAGGGCATGGCGCCCGCAAGGGACTGGTCTTCGCCCCCGGCTTGCGGCTAGCCTCGTTTCATGGCCGATACGGATTCCGATTCGGGCGCTGATGCTGGTCACCGCGCCCGGATGCGCACGCGTATGCTTCAGGGCGGCGGCGACGCGTTCCACGACTACGAGCTGCTCGAATACGTGCTCGGCCTCGCGATTCCGCGGCGCGACACCAAGCCGCTGGCCAAGGCGCTGATCGCGCGCTTCCAGTCGTTCGCGGCCGTGATCGCGGCCGAGCCGCGCGACCTGAAGCGTGTGCCGGGCGTCGGCGACACGGTGATCGCGACGCTCGGCTTCGTGCGCGCCGCCGCGCTCCGGCTCCAGCGCGCGAACATCTACGGGAAGCCGGTGCTCGCCGGCTGGCAGGCGCTGCTCGACTATCTCCATGCCGACATGGCGCATCTGGGGCGCGAGCGCTTCCGCGTGCTGTTCCTCGATTCGCGCAACGTGCTGATCGCGGACGAGGCGATGTCGGACGGCACGGTGAACCAGACCTCGGTCTACGTGCGCGAGGTGATCCACCGCGCGCTCGACCTCGGCGCCACCGCGCTCATCCTCGTCCACAACCACCCTTCGGGCGATCCCAAGCCGAGCCGGGACGACATCCAGCTCACGAACCACATCCGCGATGCGGCGCGCGTGCTCGGTGTCCAGCTTCACGACCACATCGTCATCGGCAGGGAAGGACACGCCAGCTTCAAGGCGCTTGGCCTGCTCTGACGGCAATGCCCTGCGTCCCTCGACTTCGCTCGGGATGACGGACGTGTTTACAAGGTACAAAGGCATTTCATCCCGAGCGAAGTCGAGGGACGCACAGGCTTCGGACCAACCCGCTCTGGAAACGTGAGGCCCCGTCTGCTAACCGCGCGACCCTGACAGGAGCTCCACGCATGATTCCACGCTACAGCCGCCCCGAGATGACGACGATCTGGGAGCCGGAAACCCGTTTCCGGATCTGGTTCGAGATCGAGGCGCACGCCACGGACGCGCTCGCCGAGCTTGGCGTGGTGCCGAAGGACGCGGCGAAGGCGGTGTGGGAGCGCGGCGGCTTCGATGTCGCCCGCATCGACGAGATCGAGCGCGAGGTGAAGCACGACGTGATCGCCTTCCTCACCAGCCTTGCCGAGCACGTCGGCGAGGAGGCGCGCTTCGTCCATCAGGGGATGACCAGCTCGGACGTGCTCGACACGTGCCTCAACGTCCAGCTCGTGCGCGCGGCGGATATCCTCATCGCCGACCTCGATGCGCTGCTCGCCGCGATCAAGCGCCGTGCGCTCGAGCATAAAATGACCCCGACGATGGGCCGCAGCCACGGCATCCACGCCGAGCCGACCACGTTCGGCCTCAAGCTCGCGCAGGCCTATGCGGAGTTCGAACGCTGCCGTGCGCGCATGGTCGCGGCGCGAGAGGAGGTCGCCACCTGCGCGATCTCGGGCGCGGTGGGCACGTTCGCGAACATCGACCCGCGCGTCGAGGAGCATGTGGCGAAGGCGATGGGCCTGACGCCGGAGCCGGTTTCGACGCAGGTCATTCCGCGCGACCGCCACGCCATGTATTTCGCGACGCTCGGTGTCATCGCCTCCTCGGTCGAGCGGCTAGCGGTCGAGATCCGCCATCTCCAGCGCACCGAAGTGCTGGAGGCGGAAGAGTATTTCTCGCCGGGGCAGAAGGGCTCGTCGGCGATGCCGCACAAGCGCAACCCGGTGCTCACCGAGAACCTCACCGGCCTCGCGCGTCTCGTGCGCGGCTATTCGATCCCGGCGATGGAGAACGTCGCGCTCTGGCACGAGCGCGACATCTCGCACTCGTCGGTCGAGCGGATGATCGGGCCGGACGCGACGGTGACGCTCGATTTCGCGCTCGTCCGCCTCACCGGCGTTATCGACAAGCTCGTCGTCTATCCGGAGCGGATGCGGAAGAACCTCGACAAGATGGGCGGGCTTATCCACTCGCAGCGCGTGCTGCTGGCGCTGACGCAGGCCGGCGTCAGCCGCGAGGACGCTTACCGGCTGGTACAGCGCAACGCGATGAAAGTGTGGGACTCGGACGGGCAGCTCCAGCTTCTCGACCTGCTGAAGGCCGATCCCGACGTGACCGCACGGCTTTCGAACGCGGACCTCGAAGGCCTGTTCGACCTCGGCTACCACTTCAAGCACGTCGACACGATCTTCCGCCGCGTCTTCGGCGGATAGGGGGAAGGCGCGCCGCTCAGTACGTGTGGTGCTTGCGGTCCTGCCGGAGCTGGATTCCCGCATCGAGCAGCGGCGTTGGGGTGCGTTCGAATTCGGCTGGCGTCATGCCGATGAAGTGCTTGAACTCGCGCGTGCGGTGCGACTGGTCGAAATAGCGCAGCGCGGCGAGATACTCGTCGTCCGGATCGCCGAGGCCGCGCATCGCGGCGGCCATGTCGAGGAACCGGCTGCGGCGCATCACGGTTTTCGGCGTGTGCCCGAAATGCGCCGTCGACAGGCGCTCGAGTTGGCGCGACGAGATGCCGAGCTGCTCGGCGAGGTCTTCGACGCGCGTCGCGCTGTCGAGGCGCGCGACGGTTTCGAGATGCTGCATGGCGGCGTTCACGCGCCCCGATGCCGACATCTTCAGCTGCGCGGTGATCGCCTCCTCGCAGATCGAGACGATCGCATCGTCGTCTGTCAGCTTTGCAACGGTCGCAAGCTGCGCCTCGGCATCTTCGTTCCAAACATCGGCGAGCCGCACCATGCGGTCCGCGAAGTCCGAGGCCGGGTGGCCCGAAAGCGCGCGCCAGCCCGATGGACGCAGCGCGATGCCGACGATGAAGAAGGGGCCGCGCACCCGCACCTTGAACGGCCGCGCATTGGCGCCGAAGAACAGCACGTCGCCCGGCCGCTCCCACTGCCCCGGCGCGGTTTCCGCCGCCCAGTCGCCGGTGATGAGGATACGGATGAACGCGGTTTCGGCGAGCAGCCGGTCGATCATGGTGAAATCGGGGGGTAGCGGCGCCCGGAACACATAGTGGCGCGCGATATAGGGCGCGAGGTGCGACGAGGGAGCATAGTTGCGCGACTGCAGCATGAACGGCTCTTCCGGCTCGATTATGTTACGTGGCGCAACTGATTACGAACGCGTATTGTTCCGCATCCGCAAGAAAAATCCTGCGGATTCTAAAGAAGCCTGATCTCCCGAAGGCGTTGCAGCAGGTAGGCGTTGGCGGTCAGGCCCTCGGGGTAACGGTCGGGATTGTCCGGCGTGATGCACCCCGGCAGCGTCTCGATCAGATAGTCGGGCGCGAAGTGCAGGAAGAACGGCATCGAGTAGCGCGCGCGCTTTGCCGCCTCGCCGACCGGATTGGCGACGCGGTGCGTCGTCGATGGCAGCACGTGGTTGGTGAGTCGCTGCAGCATGTCGCCGATATTGACGACGAGTGCGCCTTCGGGCGGCTTCACCGGAAGCCATGCGCCTTCGCGCGTCAGCAGTTCGAGGCCGGCTTCTTCCGCGCCCAGCAGCAGCGTGATGACGTTGATGTCCTCGTGCGCGGCGGCGCGGATGCCGCTCGGGGCCGCAGGCTGGGGCGGATAGTGCAGGAAACGGAGCACGCTGTTGCCGTCGCGCGTGGGGGCCGCGAAAAAGTCGGGCGGGAGATCGAGGCCGATGGCGATGGCTTCGAGGAGGCGGGCGCCTGCCGCTTCGAACGCCGCGAAGATGCCGAGCGCCGCCTCGCGGAAGCCCGGGACGTCGGGCCAGATGTTCGGCGGCATGTCGGCGGCGTAGCGGTGCCCGGCGGGAAGCTCCCGCCCGACGTGCCAGAACTCCTTCTGGTCCACCTCCGCCGCATCCTTCGCGGCCTCGACGCCGAACGGCGTATAGCCGCGCGCGCCGCCGGTGCCCTTTATGTGCCATTGCCGCTTCGCCGCATCGGGCAGCGCGAACAGCCGCCGCGCCGCCGCCTCGGCCTCGCGTATGGCTTCCGCCGGGATGCCGTGATCCGTCACGACGCCGAAGCCGTATGTCCGGAAGTCGTGCATCAGCTGGGGCGAAAAATCGGCGGGGCGACTCTCCATCGAAACGGGGCTCAGTCGGTCGGCGGTCAAGGTGATCATCTCGCGGGCCCTGATGCTCTTTTCGCAAGGGAAATCTTAGCGCGGAGGGAACCGCTTGTCGCGTCCGGTGTTGTTTCATCCGACTCGCGCGATTTCTGCCCCCAACGTGCGCGGGTCACCCTGCCCGAAGGAGTGGGCCGCGCCGGATACTATGCCGGCGCGGCCCTTTCCACAGGATATGCGGTCCTTTCAAAAGGACTTTTGCGAAACGAGCCTTTAGGGTCGTCGCTTCGAATGGGGAGAAGCCGATGCGCCGTTTCGTTGCCGCCGCCGTTTTCATGGGATTCGCCGGGCCCGCCGCCGCCGATGCGCTCACCGATGCGGTCGCGGCGGATACGCCCTATCTGGTGGCGCTCTACAAGCATCTGCACGCCAATCCCGAGGTTTCGTTCCAGGAGGTGGAAACCTCCGCGCGCATGGCGGCGGAGCTGAAGAAAGCGGGATTCACGGTGACGACTGGTGTCGGCAAGACCGGCGTCGTCGCGGTCCTGAAGAACGGCGACGGACCGGTGGTGATGCTGCGCGCGGATATGGATGCGCTGCCCGTCACCGAGGAAACCGGCCTGCCCTATGCCAGCAGGAAGACCATTCAGGTTCCGGGTGTCGGCGCCTCCGGCGTGATGCACGCTTGCGGGCACGACATCCACATGACGAGCATGATCGGCACCGCGCGGCGGCTGGCGGCGACGAAGGCCGAATGGTCGGGCACGCTCGTCGTCATCATGCAGCCCGCCGAGGAGATGGGCAGCGGCGCGCGCGACATGCTGGCGGACGGCCTCTACGAACGCTTTCCGAAGCCCGCGCACGTGATCGGCCTGCACGACAGCGCGACGCTGCCGGCTGGCACGCTCGGCATTTCGGACGGCTTCGTCATGGCGAACGTCGATTCGGTCGATATCGAGGTGAAGGGCAAGGGCGGCCACGGCGCCTATCCGCACACCACGAAGGACCCGATCGTGCTCGCCAGCCGCATCGTCGGCGCGCTGCAGACGCTCGTCAGCCGCGAGACCGATCCGCAGACGCCCGCGGTGGTGACGGTGGGCGCGTTCAACGCGGGCACGAAGCACAACATCATCTCCAACGCGGCGCATCTCCAGCTCACCGTGCGCAGCTATTCGGACGAGATGCGGCAGTTCCTGCTGGACGGCATCGCACGGATCGCGCGCGGCGAGGCGATCGCGGCGGGGATGCCCGATGACCTGATGCCGGTGGTGACGGTGGCGGACCAGTTCACGCCCGCCACCTACAATACGCCGACGCAGACGGGCTCGATCAAGGATGCCTTCGTCGCGCGCTTTGGTGCGGACAAGGTGAAGCCCTATCGCCCGGAAATGGGCGGCGAGGACTTCAGCCGCTATTATCGCGCGGACAGGAGCATCGAGAGCACGCTGTTCCGCGTCGGCGCGGTCAGGCAATCGACCCATGACGCGGCGGGCGGCGACCCGACGAAGCTGCCCTCGCTCCATTCCTCGAAGTTCGCGCCCGACCCCGAGCCGACGATCCGCGCCGGCGTCGAGGCGATGGTGACGGCGGCGCAGACGGTTCTGGGCAAGCGCTAGGCGCGGTCTTTCAGGTAATAGCGCTCGATTTCCCTGAGGTCGGCGTCGAGCTCGTAGACGAGCGGCTGGCCGGTCGGGATTTCGAGCGTCGGGATCTCGTCGTCGGAAATGCCGGACAGGTGCTTCACGAGCGCGCGCAGGCTGTTGCCGTGCGCGGAGATCACGACGCGCTCGCCGGCTTTCAGGCGCGGCGCGATCGCGGCGTCCCAGTAGGGCAGCACGCGGGCGATCGTGTCCTTGAGGCTCTCGGTGCGCGGCACGGCGACGCCCGCGTAGCGGCGGTCCTTCGAAACGTCGAATTCGCTGCCCGCTTCAAGCTCGGGGGGCGGCATGTCGAAGCTGCGGCGCCAGATGTGCACCTGCTCCGCGCCCACCTTGTCGACCATCTGCTGTTTGTTGAGCCCGGTGAGCCCGCCGTAGTGGCGCTCGTTGAGCCGCCAGTCCTTGGTGACGGGAAGCCAGAGGCGGCCCATTTCTTCCAGAACGAGGTTGAGCGTCTTGATCGCGCGGGTCTGGACGCTGGTGAAGCAGGTGTCGAAATCGAAGCCCGCGCCCGCGAGCAGGCGGCCCGCGGCGCGGGCTTCGGCGGCGCCCTGTTCGGTGACGTCGACGTCCCACCAGCCGGTGAAGCGGTTCTCGAGGTTCCAGGCCGACTGGCCGTGGCGCAGCAGTACGAGACGGGGCATTGTTTGATCCTGATGATTCAGCGGAGTTGGGGAAGCACTTCGAGCGCGGCGGCGAGGCAATCGCGCCCCAGCGCCTTCGAACGCGCGGGCGACCAGCCGTAGACGGGGTCTGGCGCGACGTTCGCGTCCTTGAACGGCATTTCCAGCGTCATCGACAGGCAGCCGAAGCGCTCGGCGAGCGCGTTGGTGGCGATCGTGAGGTTCGCCTTGCCGGGCGGCGGGATCTCGTAGCCGTCGACGGTCTGGAAATCTGGCGAGATTCGATCGAGGACGGCGATGTAGGCGGCGAGCCGGTCGGTCATCGCCTCAGTGATCGAGGGGATGCCCTCGAAACCCGCGAGAAAGTTGTTGGGGATCGCCTCGTCGCCGTGGACGTCGAGCACGAAGTCCGGCTTGTCGCGGTCCATGCGGGCGAGCACCGAATGGACCTCGGGGCTGCGTTCGAGCGACGGCGACGCCCATTCGCGGTTGAGGTTCACGCCGACGGCGTTCGTGCGCAGATGCCCGCGCCGCGAGCCGTCCGGGTTCATGTTGGGAACGAAGCGCAGCGTGGCCCTGGCGCGGAGCGCGCGGGCCACGGGGTCGGCCGGGTCGATCAGGCGTTCGAGCGCGCCTTCCATCCACCATTCGGCCATCGTCTCGCCGGGGTGCTGGCGTGCGATGAACCACAGGTTCACCGGGCCTTCGCCGATCGTCAGCAGGTCCATGTCCTGTCCGTCGAGCGTCTTTCCGATCACCTCGCCGGTCACGCCCGGCGCGCGGCCGATGCGGGCGACGAGATCGTTGTGCCGCTCCATGCCGTAGGGCGCGAAATAGGCGATCCAGACGCTATCTTGCTCGGGCGTCAGCCGAATCGTGAGCGTGCCGCCGTCCGCGGCCTTGTCGTAGGTCGTATCGGCGCGCCGCCAGTCGCTGCGGTCGGAGGAGACGACCGCGCGGTAATCGGGCCAGCCGCCGGGATAGGCGGAGGCCTCGAGGCCCGTGAGGCGGATGACGCAGGGCTCGCCGCGCACGCCGGACAGGCGGAAATAGAACCACTGCGCGAATTCCGACATGTGGTCGCGCGGAATGGTAAGCACGATGTCGTCCGCGCGCCCGGCGCGCGTGACTGCGATATTGCCGCCGTCGAAGGCGGCGGAAACGGTGACGGCCATGAAACTCCTGCTGCGCGGGGCTTACTGGGATTTGTATGTCACCGTTTGGCCCGACGTGCCCGGAAAGTCACGCAAAAGTGCATCGGCAAGCGCGGGCATGGCCGCAGACAGCGGCCCGTAGCGCGAGGTGCTGCCCGCTTCCGCGACGGCGCGGCCTTCCCACACGACGCTCTTGTCGGACGCACGCTCGATCTTGAGCGCAAGCATGTTGATCGCGGTTGCCCTGCTCTTCTTCTCGCCGACGCCGAAGCTGGTGCCGAGGCCGACACCGACGTTCTTGCCGAACGTGCCGCCGCCGATGCCGATCGTGACGGGCGAGCCGCCGCCGACGCCTTCACGCACGGTCTGGCCGTAGGCGAGGACGCCGATGTACTCCGCGCCTTCGCGCGCCTCGGCAGGCGCGAAGCCGTGCTCGGCAAGCTCGGTGCCGACGACCGACGCATGGTTCTGGAACTCGAGCGTTCCGGCCGCGGCCTTGTCGATGGGTTCGAGATAGATGCTGCCGCGCAGCCCCGGCGGCGTCATGTGGAAGCGTGTGACGTCGGCCTCGAAACGGTTGGTGGTGCAGGCGGCGAGAAGTGCGAGCGCGGTGAGCGCAAGGGCCTGTTTCTGCATTGCGGTTCCCCTGAAACGATTGAGCGAGTCTATCGCATCATTCTGTAGCTTCACAGCTTTCATGTGCCTGAACGGCTTGCCGGGCCCTCCGTGTCCGCATATCGGGCAAGGGCTTGAGGCAGGAGTGGCGACATGACGGTTCTGGTGACGGGCGGCGCGGGGTATATCGGCAGCCATGCGGTGCTGGCGCTGAAGGATGCGGGCCACCGGGTCTCCGTGATCGACAATCTTGTCACCGGCTTCCGCTGGGCGGTGCCGGAGGACGTGCCCTTCTACGAGGGCAACGTCGCCGACGAGGCGCTGGTGGACCGGATCATCGCCGAGCAGGGCATAAAGGCGATCATGCACTTCGCGGGATCGGTGGTGGTGCCGGAATCGGTCAGCGATCCGCTGAAATACTACCGCAACAACACGGCAGCGAGCCGCACGCTGATCGAATCGGCGGTGCGCAGCGGTGTGAAGCACTTCATCTTCTCGTCGACCGCGGCGGTGTACGGCATCCCGGAGTATACGCCCGTGGACGAGGAGACGCCGCGCCTCCCCATCAATCCTTACGGCACCTCGAAGCTGATGACGGAGCTCATGCTGGCGGACGTCGCGGCCGCGCACCCGATCAACTACGCTGCGCTGCGCTACTTCAACGTGGCGGGCGCGGACCCGGCGGGGCGCACCGGCCAGTCGACGGCGGGGGCGACGCATCTCATCAAGGTCGCGGTCGAGGCGGCGACGGGCAAGCGGTCCCATGTCTCGGTGTTCGGCACGGACTATGCGACGCCGGACGGCACCGGCGTGCGCGACTATATCCACGTCAGCGACCTTGCCGGTGCGCACGTGCTGGCGCTGGATTGGCTGATGGAACGCCCGGAGGAGTCGGTGACGCTCAACTGCGGCTACAACCGGGGCTTCTCGGTGCTGGAAGTGCTCGACGCGGTCGAGCGCGTCTCAGGCAAGTCCATCGAGCGGCGCATGGAGCCGCGCCGCGCGGGCGATCCCGATGCGCTGGTGGCTGAAAACGCGAAGATCCTCGAAACCTTCCGCTGGCAGCCGCGCCACGGCAATCTCGATACGATCGTCTCCCACGCGCTCGCATGGGAAGAAAAACTCGCCGCACGCGGCTGACCTGTCAGGTCGAAAGAAACCGGCGCGTGTCGCCTTCCAGCACCATCGCAGTGAGGCGGCCGGTGGCGTAGGCGCCGGTGTCGATGCCGGTGCGGTTCGCCTGCGCGTCCACGTCGCGCGTGATCGAGTGGCCGTGCACGACGTGGAAGCCGTGATCGCCCTTGTGTTCGAGGAACGCCTCGCGAATCCAGATAAGGTCGCGCTGGCGCTGCTCCTCCATCGGCACGCCGGGGCGGATGCCCGCGTGGACGAACAGATAGTCGCCTTCGCGGCGCATCAGCGCCAGCGATTCGAGAAGCTCGACATGCGCGCGCGGCATCGCCTCGCGGAGCGCGCCGAGCGCGGCGGCCTCGTCGTCGCCGAAGGCGAGCACCGCAGGGAGCCCGTAGCTCGCCAGCGTCTCGCGGCCGCCGTGGGCCAGCCATGCGGGATAGAGCGAGTCATCCTCGCGCGGGTGGCCGCTGACGAGGTGGGAGAGGATCGATTCGTGGTTGCCCTTGAGCAGCGTCCAGCGTCGGCCCCGGGGCGGTCCCTCCACGAGCCGGTCGAGCACGGCGGCCGACGCGCTCCCCCGGTCGACGTAGTCGCCGAGGAAGACGATCTCCGAATCTCCGCTCCAGCCCGCGAGATCGGCGTCGATCCGGCCGAGCAGCGCGTCCATCAGGTCGCGGCGGCCGTGGATGTCGCCGATCGCATAGAGGCGCAGGCCTTCCGGCAGGCGGTCGATGCGTTTGGGGCGGGATCGGAAGCGGGACAGCATTGCGCCCATGTAATGCACGCGGCGCGGCGGGCAAGCCGGTGTGTCGGTGCTGCGGGCGGTCTCTTGTCCGCCCGGCCGCGGGACCACACATGAGAACGTATGAAAACGGTCCCGGCCCGGTGGGAAGCCACCATCCTGATTTGCAGGAAGTGCTCCCGGAAGCTCGGCGGAGGCTTCGGGGAAAACGGCCGCAAGTCCCTCGCGAAAGCGCTTCGGGCGAAGGGATTCGGCGGCAAGGGCCGCAAGGCCGGCGTCGGCATCGTGGAGGTCGGCTGCCTCGACATCTGCCCGAAGAACGGCGTGGTCGCCATGAACGCTGCGAACCCCGGCGCCTGGCTGGTCGTGCCGAAGGGCGCGGACATCGATGCGGTCGCCGAACGCCTGGGGCTCGGCGGCGACCGGCAGGCAAGCCGGAAGCCTTGACTTCATGCGGTTTGCCGCTTAGGGACGCGCGCTCTTGAA
>JACFNY010000013.1 GCA_019454625.1 Sphingomonadaceae bacterium | reverse complement strand
GGCCGCGACCGCGACGCCCGCCGCGCCGAGGCACAGCGGCCGTGCGCCGATTCGGCCCGCCGTTGCGGCCGCGCCGAGCGTGCCGAGGCCGATGAGCGCCATTTCGCCGGACGCCACGAGGCCCGCGAGCGCGCCTCTCGCCTCCGACGCGGCAAGCCAGAGCGGGATCGCGGTCGTCCCCGAAAACCCCGCGATGTTGCCCGCGACGAGACTGAAGACCGCGCTCTGCCGTCCGGACTCAGGCAAGGGCGTTCCTGCGGATGCGGCCGTCGGCGACGATCAGCGCGATCCGGTCGTGGCGTTCGAGAATCGAGATGTCCTCCAGCGGATTGCCGTCGACCAGCAGCAGGTCGGCAAGCGCGCCATGCGCAATCGTGCCCAGCTTCCCCTCCATCCCGAGCAAGGCCGCGTTGACCGACGTCGCGGAACGCAGGATCGCGATAGGGCTCATGATCTCGCGGCGCAACGCGAACTCGCGCGACTGGCGGTCCATCACGGAGCCGAGCAGATCGGTGCCGAAACCGATCTTCGCGCCCGCCCGATGCAGCCGGTCGAGCGAGGTCGCCGCGTGCGCGCTCACCTCGCGCACCTTGTCCAGCGCCGACGCAGGCAGGCCCATCGCCGGGCCGACGGCGCGGATCGCGTCGATGATCGCGAGCGTCGGCACCGCATAGGCGCCGTGTTCGACAATGGCAGCGACGCCGTCCGCCTCCAGCATCGTCGCGTGCTCAATCGAGCGCACGCCGTTCTTCACGCAGCGGATCGCGGCGGCATTGGTGTGCGCGTGCGCCATCACGTAGGCGCGGCGCGTGGCGGCCTCCTCCACGGCGACGCGGATCTCCTCGTCGCAGAACTGGTCCATCCAGATCGGGTCGCTCGGCGACAGCACGCCGCCCGAGACGAACAGCTTGATCTGGTGCGCGCCGCGGCGAAGCTGCTCGCGCACCATCTTGCGCATCTCCTCGGGTCCGTCGACGACGACCGACATGGCGCCGCAATAGGCGCAGGCGCAGCCTTCGAAATGGTCGGGCGCGCGCATGTCGCCGTGCCCGCCGGTCTGGCTGAGCGCGAGGCCGGGATAGAACAGGCGCGGGCCGTCGATGAGGCCTTTCGCGAGCCCCGCCGCGAGCACGTGATCGCCGCCCGCCGCGTCGCGCACCGTGGTGAAGCCGCGCTGGAGGGCATCCTCCATGATGCGGCGGGCGTGGAGCGCGCGCAGTCCCGGCGGCATCCTGTCGACGACAGCCGGATTGGCCTCCGCACCGTAGCAATGGAAGTGCGCGTCGATGAGGCCGGGCATGGCGAAACGGCCGCCGCCGTCGATGCGCCGCGCGTCCGACGCCGCCACGGGCCGGTCGGAGACTTCGCGGATGGCACCCCCTTCGACGACGATCGACATGCCCCCGGCAAGCACGGACTCTCCGTCGAAGACCGTCACGTTCTCGATGATGAGCGTCATGGATGCAGGTTCCCGTATCTTGCGCGCCGCCGCAAAGGCCGCAGCGGGTAGCGGCGGCGAAATCGGAGTGGCGGCTCAGCCAAGAGCGACGGTCACGCCGGCGGATGCCGGGCGCGCGCAGCAGAGCAGGATGCGCCCCGCCGCGAGCGGCATGGCCGGTGAAGGCGCGTGCTCGACGCTGCCCGAGACGAGCGTGCTTTCGCACGCGCCGCAGCTTCCCGAACGGCAGCCGAACGCAGGGGCGAGACCCGCGCTTTCCGCGAGTTCGAGGAGGCTCGGGTTCGCGGCCTCCGTCCACTCGGCGACGACGCCGCCGAAGTCCACGCGCGCTTTCGCGATCGTCGGCGCGGCGTCCGCGGTTTCGGGCACGAACGATTCCGACCGGACCTGCCCCGGCGGAACGCCCATCGCAGCGAGCGCTTCCCGCACCATCGCCTCGAACGGCGCGGGGCCGCAGATGTAGACGTCGCTGAAAATCCCGTCGAGTTCGATCTCCCGGCCGAACGGCGCGGTCGTGTAGGCGGGCGCGAGGATGTCGCGCAGCCGCTCCGGCGTGAGATGCCCCGGCTCGTGCCCTGCATCGCCCTCGCACGGTGCGGAGTAGAAGACGTGGGTGCGCGCCGCCTCGCGTCCAGCCGCCGGGAAGGCGTGCGTTTCGCCGCTCCGCGCCTGGTGGATCCAGACGAGCGGCGGCGGCACGTCCTGCCGCGCCCGGTGCGCCTTCAGCATCGCGAGCATCGGCGTGACGCCGATGCCTGCGCTGATCAGCACGACGCGCATGAAGCCGTCGCGCTTCAGCGTGAAGCGCCCGGCAGGAGGTCGCGCCCACACCGTGCCGCCGCGCGCGCCGATCTCGTGGAGCAGCGCCGACCCCGCCCCGCCCGCAACGCGCTTCACGGTGAGGCGATAATGGTCCGGCGCGTCGTCGTGGTCGGAGAGGGTCCAGCTCCGCACCGGCGCATCGTCGCGGTTGCCGAGGCGCACCGTGAGGAACTGCCCGGCAAGCGGCGGCGCGAGCGGAGCTTCGTCCGGCGGCGCGAGCAGGAAAGACGCGATGTCCTTCGCCTCCACGCGCATCTCCGCGACGCGGAACGGGCGCCAGCCGCTCCAGCGGCCGGTCTTCAGTCGCGCCATGTCCTCGAGCCCGGCGATGCGCTTCGCGAGCATCCCGCGCGCCTGCGCGCCGAGCCACGGGTTGGCGAGCGGCGCGCGCAACGCCGCCGGTTCGGCATCGCGCGCGACAAGGAGCCGGGAAAGGTCGCCGACCGTGATAGCGGACGGGTCAGGGCACAGGGTCGTGGCGACATCTCCGGCCGACACCCGGCCGGGCGTTTCGACCGCGAGATAGAAGCCGACATGGCCGCTTTCGATCATCGGGCCGAGCACGCTGTCGGGCTGCCCGAGCCGCCACGCGAACTTGAAGCACGGGATGCGCGGCGAGGTGACGCGGAACACCGCCTCGCCCATGCGGACGATGTCGCCGACGCGCAGGCGGTTCTCGTCGAAGCCCGAGACGACGATGTTCTCGCCGAAGCGGCACCAGTCCCAGTCCGCGCGGCGGGCGCCGAAGCGCGCCGCCCACGTGTCGTAGTGTTCCGCGGGCGCGGCAAGCACGGCCTCGGTGTGGACGGCGGTCTCGTTGCCGTCCGGGCCGCCGGGGCCGAACCGGAGCGCGCCCGGCGCGGGCGCGCGCACGATCGAGGTGAAGGTCCGCTGTCCCCTCACGTCGTGCCACGCCGGTTTCGCCGTGCTGACGGCGACCACTTTGCGCTCCGTCCCCATGCGGAGAAGGATAGAGCCTCACCGGACGGCAACAACAGACGCGCCGGGTGATAGGCCGCCGGTTCGGGTAGCGCGGCTACTCCGCGCCGTCGGCGAGGTCCATGAACCGGCGCGCCGCCTCGCGCTCCTCCGCGTCCTCGAAGGCGTCGAGATCGGGCGCATCGCCCAGCATGTACATCAGCGTCCACAGCGCGAAGCGCCGCCCGGCGTGCGTTTCGAGGCCGAAATCGACGCGCATCCGCTCGATCCCGGCTTCCAGCGCCGCGGGGGCCAGACCGTCGATCTCGGCGCTGCCGAAATAGCGGAACAGGAGGTCGTGAAAGTCCATGCCTCCCCATAGCCCATGAGCGCCGCCGATGACGAACGAAAGCGGCGTTGACATGCACCATTTCGTTGAATACAAACTCAATGAGTTTTAATTCAATCATATAAAAGGGGGTACTCATGGAGGGAATTTCCCGTTTGAAATGGCTTACGGGCAGTGCAGCGCTGGCGCTGATGCCGCCGCATGGGGCAATGGCGCAGGAGGACGCGACGACGGACGAGATCGTCGTGACCGCGCAGAAGCGCGCGCAACCGTTGCAGGACGTGCCGCTCAGCATCTCGGCGCTCACCGCCGAGCAGATCGAGAAGCGCGGTTTCGACGGCTTCACCGATTACGCCCGCAGCGTCCCCGGCCTGTCGTTCGTGGATCGCGGCTCGGGCCGCAACAAGATCACGCTGCGCGGCGTCTCCACCGGCGTCGACCAGAACCACCAGTCGCCGGTCGGCGTCTACATCGACGAGACGCCGGTCAGCTTCCCCAACAACGAGCCCGACCTCCGCCTCTACGACGTCGAGCGCATCGAGGTGCTGCGCGGCCCGCAGGGCACGCTCTACGGCGCCGGCTCTATGGGCGGCACCATCCGCATGATCACCGCGAAGCCGAGGCTCGACCGCATCGAGGCCTCGGTCAGCGGATCGCTTTCCACCACGCGCCACGGCGACGAAAGCGTTGCGCTGAGCGGCATGATCAACGTGCCGCTCGCCGCCGACAAGGTGGCGATGCGGACGGTGTTCTACTACCGGAACGAGGGCGGCTTCGTCGACAACGCGCAGCTCGGCAGGAACGACGTCAACGACGCCGAGACGTGGGGCGCGCGCTTCGCGCTGAAGATGGCGCCGAGCGAGACGTTCGACGCGACCGCGAGCATCCTCCTCCAGCGCTCCGACTTCGGCGGCACGCAGGAGATCGACCCGACGCTCGCGGGCCTCACGCAGCGCCGCGCGGTGCCGGAACTGCGCAGCGACGACCTCACCGTCTACAGCCTCGTGCTCCACAACGATTTCGGCTGGGCGGACCTCGTCTCCTCGACGAGCTATCTCGACCGCAAGATCAACGACAACCGCGACGTCACCGCCTTCCTCGGCGTGCCGGTTCCCGTGTGGCTGAACAACGTCGTACCGGACAGGAACTTCGTGCAGGAAATCCGCCTCGCCTCGCCGAGCGGCGGCACGGTCGAATGGATCGCGGGCCTCTATTATTCGCGGCGCAAGAACTCGCTCTACCAGCTCGCGTGGCACGGCGGCCTGTTCGGCATTCCCACGACGACGCCCCTCCTCGACAGCGACATCAACAACGTGACGAAGCAATACGCAGCGTTCGGCGAACTCACCGTCAACGTGAGCGACGTGCTGAAGATCACCGGCGGCCTGCGCGCCTTCAAGGTGAAGGAGCGGTTCAGCAAGGTTTCGGACGGCCTCATCGCGGGCGGCTATTCCGCGGACTCGGGCAAATCGAGCGAGAGCAAGATCAACCCGAAGGTCAACATCTCGTACAAGGCGACGCCGGACGTGCTGGTCTACGCGCAGGCCGCGCAGGGCTTCCGCGTCGGCGGTCCGAACACGACCGTCCCGCCGCTCGGCGGCGTGTCGGCGCCCACGACGTTCGATTCGGATTCGCTGTGGAACTACGAGGTCGGCGTGAAGTCCGAATTCCTCGGCGGCAAGGGCACGTTCAACGCCGCGCTGTTCTACATCGACTGGAGCGACATCCAGGTGACGGTGACGCGGCCGGACGGCTTCTCCTACGTGACGAACGGCGACAAGGCGAAGAGCAAGGGCGCGGAGGTGGAGCTGACGCTGCGCCCGGTCGGCGGCCTCGAACTCGGCGCGACGCTCGCCTACACCGACGCCTATCTCGCCGCGGACAGCGCGAGCGGCGCGGGCCTGAAGGGCGACCGCATCCCGGCGGTGCCGAAGTGGAGTTACGACCTTTACGGCCGCTACGCCTTCCCGCTGTCGGACATGCTTTCCGGCTACTTGCAGGCGAACGTCCAGCACGTGGGCGGCAGCTACAACGGCTTCCCGAGCGGCGTGCCCGCGCCCGACCTCCAGCACAGCTACGAGCTTGCGAACGCGAAGATCGGCGTCGAGACGAACGACTTCGACATCAGCCTGTTCGTGAACAACGTCTTCGACAAGCGCGCCGAGCTATTCGTCGACACGACGCTCGGTGACCAGCGCATCAACGTCAATCGCCCGCGCACGTTCGGCATCAGCGCGAGCAAGCGGTTCTGAACGCCTCTTTCGGTGATCCTTATCTCGCGGGCGCGACGGCGATTGCAGCCGCCGCGCCCAATTTTTCGCGCGGCGGATTGGCGAGGAACACGGCGCGGTATGTGAGCGTCGCCAGCGCCTCGGCAAGCTGGTCCAGCGAATCCACGCAGCCCGCAAGATCGGGATTCCGCTGCACGTAATATTCGTGGACGACGCCGTCCGACATCGAGCCGAGACAATAGGCCATGAGCAGGCTCGTCTTGCGATCAAGCCTTTCCGGGCCGAGCGCTTCGGACAGCCGCCGCGCGAAGCTGTGCGTCCATTGACGGATGGACGCCTTCCAGATCTCGCCGACCTCGGGAATATCCTCCGACGCCTGCAACATGCAGCGCATCAGGCCCGGCTGCTCCTCGAAATGGCCGATCAGGATCTTGTATTGCTCGCGCAGCGTCTCGAACAGGTCGTCGCTGGGGCTCACCTTGCGCGCCTTCGCGGTCATCTCGGCCATGTAGTCGGACAGCACCTCGCTGGTGACGGCCTTCAGATCGGGGAAATAATGATAGAACAGCCCGACCGCGACGCCCGCCTCGCGCGTCACGTCGGCGATGCGCATCTGCCGGTAGCCGATGCGGCCGAGCACGCGGATCGTCGCTTCCTTCAGGCGCGCCCGCGTTTCGACCGCCTGTTCCTTGCGCGTCAGCGCCTTGCGTGCCGGCGTTTTGCTGCGCCCTGTCATCACCATCTCCCCGGATTGCCGACGATTTGCTAGTCAGGGTTGAACACGAGTTCAATGAATTTCATCGCGCGCCTTGCGGCGGCGGCGATTTCGATTGAGCGATTTCAATTGACAGGGCGGTGACGATGAATATGTACTCATTGAATATTAATTCATCGAAACTTCAAGGTGGGGGTCCGGTGCCGATGCGCGTTCTGAAATGGCTCGCCTGCCTCGTCGCGCTCCTCGCGGCGCCCGCGTCCGCCGACACCCCGCAGCCGCTCGAAGCCTGGGCCGACGCGCTGTTCGAGCCCGCGCTGAAGACGCACCGCTTCTCCGGCGCGGAGATCGTCGTCGTCGAGAACGGCGCCGTCACGCTCGCCAAGGGCTACGGCCTCGCCGACCCCGCCACGGGCCGCGCGATGGACCCGGCGGCGACCGAGGTACGCATCGGCTCCACCACCAAGGTGATCACCGCGACGGCCGTCGCCCAACTCCACGAAAAGGGGCTGATCCGCTCGCTCGACGACCCCGCGAACCGATACCTGAAGCGCGTGCAGCTTCCCGACTGGAAGGGGCGCCCGGTCACCATCCGGCACCTGCTGACGCACCGCGCCGGTTTCGAGGACAAGGCGTTCGGGCTCGGCACGGACCGCGCCATCGCGCATCCGGTGAGCGCCGAGGTCATCGCCCGCGCGATGCCGAAGCTGGTCCGCGAGCCCGGCACATGGTCCGTCTATTCGAACTTCGGCACGGCCGTGCTCGGCCTCATCGTCGAGGACGTTTCGGGCGAGCCGATCGACCGCTATTTCGAGGCACATATCTTCCGGCCGCTCGGCATGGAGCGGTCGTACCTCAATTTCGATCTCTCCCCCTCCCCGGCACTCGCACGGCCCTACGCGACGTTCCCGAACGGCGCGCGGCAAGCGACCGGCTACGTGCCGATGAACCCGTTCATCGCGCCCGCCGGCGGGGTGAGCACCACGGGGCTCGACATGGCGCGCTTCATGACCGCGCAGATCGAAGGCGCGCAGGGAAAGCCCTCGATCCTGTCGCCCGAGGGCTTCCGGCTGATGCAGGCGCGGCACGTCGCCAACCACCCGGCCACCACCGGGTTCGGCATGGTGTTCATCGAGGGCGCGTGGAACGGCGCGCATGTCGTCGAGCACGGCGGCGGCTGGCCGGGCTTCCAGACCGTGATGCTGCTGATCCCCGAGCGCGGCGTCGGCGTGTTCGCCTCCATCGTCGGCGAGGCGCCGGTCGTCGATCTCACCGAGCAGCTTCGCGCACTCGTCGGCAAGACGCGCCTCGCGGCGGATCCGGTGAACCCGGTCGAGCCGGTGCTGAGCTCGTCCTACGTGCGCGAGGCCGCGCTGACGCGCTTCCTCGGCGCCTATCGGCCCGCCGAAGCGCCGTCGACGCGTCCGGCGGGCGACTTCGCCGGGACCTATTGCCGACAGCGCCGCTCCTACAGCACCGTGGAGGCCGCGTTCGATTTCCTCGGCACGGGCTATGCCGTCATCAAGGCGGCGGCGGGCGCGGACGGCACGCTCACGATCCGGGGCGTGCCCGGCTACCGTCAGGTCGCGCCGGGCGTGTTCTTCAACCCCGCCGCCGCGCCCAAGGCGCTCGGCGATCCGAACGCCTCGGCGCTGTTCGCCTTCACCGCCGAGGGCGACCGCACGACCGGCATGACGCCGCTGCTGTCGGTGGATGCGTGGGAACGGTGCAGCGACACGTGGAATCCCCTCACGGCGGGCATGATGCTGCCGGTGCTGCTACTCGTCGCTCTCACCGGCATCCTCTGCCTGTTCTGGCCGGGAAGCGCGCGCGCCGAGCGCCTCGCCCGCTGGCTGCCGCTGCTTCAGGTCGGCACGCTGCTTGCGCTGCCGCTGGTGCTGCTCGGCTTCTACGCGGCGGACGACGGCATCATGTACCACGTGCTCGAAGCGCGGCCGGAGCGCTTCGTCGGCCTTGCCATCGCGGGCAACCTCGCCGCGCTCGTCGCCGTTCTCACGATCGCCGCCGCCATCGCGGCGTGGCTGCGCGGCTGGTGGGGCGGCACGCGCCGGGCGATCTTCCGCCGCGTGCATTTCAGCCTCATCGCCGTCGCGGCGGCGGGCATTCTCGCCTTCCTGATCTCCCTGAACCTCGTCGGCTGGAACCTGCCGTGAACACGATGCAGCGCACCTCCGTCTATGTCCCCATGCCGGACGGTATTCGCCTCGCCGTCGACGTGTGGCGCGGCGCGGACCTTGCCGAAGACCACGCACAGCCGGAGCTGCTGCTCTCGACGCGCTACTGGCGCGCGTTCGATCTCGCGGAAGGCGACGAGACGCTGCAACCCCTCTACCCGCTCGCGCGCCATGCCGCGTCGCGCGGCGTCACGGTCGTCAATGTCGACAGCCGGGGCTCGGGCGCATCGTTCGGAACGCGCCGCACCGAGTGGTCGGACGAGGAACGCGACGATTTCGGGCCGGTGATGGACTGGATCGTGGCGCAGCCGTGGTCGAGCGGCAGGGTCGCCACGTTCGGCTATTCCTACGGCGGCAACACCGCCTTCCTCGCGGCGGCGAAGGGGCATCCGGCGCTCGCCGCGATCCTGCCGCAGTTCGCGGATTTCGATCTCTACCGCCACAACCTGCTGCCCGGCGGGATTCCCAACGTGTGGCTGGGCGACAACTGGGCGCGCGTCACCGCCGCGCAGGACAGCGCCGACGTGAAAGCGCTCGCCGAGGCGATGCCGGGCATCGACAAGGACTCGTTCCTGCACCACGTGCGCGGCCCCGCGCCGGTGGGCGGCGTGCCGCTGGCGGACGCGGTCCGCGAACACGCCGACAATTTCAACATCGCCGCCACCGTCCACGACATCGTCTGCATGGACGATGCCGCGCGGCTGAACGCGGGCCGCCGCATCGACGCCGTGCTCGACCCGGACCGCTACAGCATCCGCAGCCACAAGGCCGCCATCGAGGACTCCGGCACGCCCATCGCCTATTGGGCGGGCTGGTTCGACGCGGGCACGGCCGAAGGCGCGATCGAGCTGTTCCGCAGCCTTTCGAACCCGATGCGCGTCATCATCGGCCCGTGGAGCCACGGCCGCCGCTGGGTGCAGGACCCGTTCGCGATCGACGTGGAGCCCGCGCCGATCCCGCTCGAGGAGAATTTCGACGACGTGCTCGATTTCGCGGGCACGCCGCCGGACGGAAAGCAGCTCGACTATTTCGTGCTCGGCAGCAACGTCTGGCGCAGCACGGACGTCTGGCCGCCCGCGGGCGCTGCGCCGGTGCGTTGGCATTTCGCGGACGGCGGCCTTGTCCGGGATGCCCTCCCCTCCGCGCCCGTCGAATGGACGCCGGACCCCGCCGCCAGCACCGGCACGCGCAACCGCTGGTGGACGCAGATCAACTGTATGCCCGTCGATCACGACGACCGCAGCGCGGCGGACGCGTGCCTGCTCGTCCACGACAGCGCACCGCTCACCGAAGCGGTGGAGATCGTCGGCGCACCCGTCCTGCATCTGGCAATCGCGTGCGACAGCACGGACGCGGCGATCCATGCCTATCTCGAGATGATCGCGCCGGACGGGCGCGTCTCGCTGCTCACCGAAGGCCGGCTTCGCCTGCTCCATCGCCGCACGCTGCCGCCGGGCACGTCGCCGTTCGAACTCGAGCCCGCGCGCAGCTATGCCCGCGCCGACACCGCGCCCGTGGTGCCGGACGAGGTCATGGCGACCGACATCCGCCTGCTGCCGATCGCGATCCGCATCCCGGCGGGCTTCCGCCTGCGCGTCGGCCTCGCGGGCGCGGATGCGGACACGTTCGGCGCGGTAGGAAACCCGACGCCGGCCTTCACCCTTCATCGCGGAGACGCCGTCGGCTCGTGGATCGACCTGCCGGTGATCGCCGCCTGAACCGTTCAACAGATTGGGGCAATTCCAGGAATGAGCATGAAAGACAGGATCGGGGAAACGCTGGGCACGTCGCGCTGGTTCGACGTCGAGCAATCGCTGGTCTCGCAATTCTCGGCGTCGACGCTCGACGACGACCCGATGCACCTCGACGTCGAATGGGCGAAGGCGAACACGCCGTTCGGCGGTACGGTGGCGGCGGGGTTCTGGACCACCTCCATGCTCATCACCATGTCGCACGACATCGGCTTCATCGACGCCTTCGGGCGCGAGGCGGAACCGTATTACGCGCTCAACTACGGCTTCAACCACATGCGGCTGATCACGCCGGTGCCGGTGGGAAGGCGTATCCGCGGCCACATGCGCCTGCGCGATTTCCAGGAGCGCGGCGAGGGCAAGTTCCTGTTCGTGATCGACGTGGAGGTGGAGATCGAGGGCGAGACGAAACCCGCGCTCGTCGCCGAATGGCTGGCGATGGTCGTCCGGCACGGATGAGACGCCGCGACGTCCTTGCGGCGGGCGCGCTCGCGTGGCTTGCCGGTTGCGGACGCGCGGCCGGGCAGCCGCCGGCGCTGGTGATCGGCAAGCCCGGCGACATCAGCACGATGGACCCGGCGATCACCACCATGTCGAGCGATTTCGCGCCGATCGGGCTCGCCTACGAAAAGCTCGTGCGCTTCGTGATGAAGGACGGCGCGCCGACCGGGGACGTGGAAGGCGAACTCGCGCGGGCGTGGACGCTCGATGCCGACGGCCGAAGCTGGGTGTTCGACCTCGCGCCCGGACATCGTTTCGACGACGGCAGCGAAGTGACGGCGGATGCCGTGCGCTTCTCGTTCGAACGCTGCCTGAAGATCGGGCGCGGCGTCGCGCAGGCGCTCGGCGGGCTCGAAGCGGTGGAGGTGCAGGGCCCCTACCGCGTGCGCTTCCGCATGGCGGCGGCCATGCCGATCTTCCCGCTGATCCTCGCGCTCGCGCCGATGGTCGTCATCAACCCGCGCGTGATGCGTTTCGAGACGAACGGCGACCTCGCGCGCGCATGGCTTTCCGAGCACACGGCGGGCAGCGGCCCCTATCACGTCACGAGCTGGCTGCGCGGACAGCGCGTGACGCTGAAGGCCAACCCGTTCGCGGCGGTGAAGCCGCGCCATTTCGAGCGCGTCGTCATCAAGGTTGTGAAGGACGAATCGGCCTATCGCACGCAGCTTCGCAAGGGCGACATCGACATCTACGAATCGGTGACGCCGGACGCGGTGGAACCGCTCGCCGCGATGGACGGCGTGCGCGTGATCTCGCAGCCGATGCCGCTCGTCATCGCGCTCGTTCCCAATAACCAGAGGAAGCCGCTCAGTGACGTGCGCGTGCGCCGCGCGCTGGCGCACGCCGTCGACGCGGCGGGGATCGCGCGCACCATCGTGCGCGGCCGCGCATCCATGATCCACGGCGTCCTGCCGGACGGCGTGCCGGGGCAGGATTCCGCGATCCCGCTCATCGCCTACGATCCCGCCGAGGCCCGCCGCCTGCTGGACGACGCGGGCATCGCGCCCGGCATCGCGCTCACCCTCTCCTACGCGCAGACCTCCGCGGCGAGCGACACGGTCGCGCTCGCCATCCAGAGCCAGCTTGCGAAGGTCGGCATCGACCTCCGGCTCGAAGTGCTCGCGCCCTCGGCGATGAGCAAGGTGCGCAGCGGCGACTTCGACCTTTCGATCAGCAGCTGGTACGCGGATTTCCCCGACCCGTGGCCGATCATGAAGTTCGCCTACAATTCGGCGAACATCGGCGAGGGGCTGAATCTCTCGCGCTATTCCAATCCCGCCGTCGACAAGCTGCTGAACGCCGCCGAGGCGACGATGGATCAGGCGGAACGCATCCGGCTCTACCGCGAGGCGCAGCGCATCATCGTTTCCGACCAGCCGATGATCGACCTGTTTTCACTGCACGGCATCATCGCCTGCCGCGCGGACATCGAAGGCTTCGACTACAGCTTCTGGCAACCCGGCATCTACAACGCCGCCGCCATGTCGCGCCGCCGCACGGAAAGCGCCGCGGCATGACGATCGCGAAACGCCTTGCCGGTCTCGTCGCGGTGATCTTCGGCGTCACTGTCATCACTTTCGCGATTTCGCACATGATCCCCGGCGATCCCGCGCAGATGCTCGCCGGGCCGCGCGCGACGCCGGAAGCCGTTGCGAAGATCCGCGCCGACCTCGGCCTCGACCGGCCGCTCGGCGTGCAATACGCGCGCTATCTCGGCGATCTCGTGAGCGGCGATCTCGGCACCTCGATCGTCACCGGAAGGCCGGTCGCCACCGATCTCGCGCAGGTGTTTCCAGCCACCATCGAACTTATCGTCGCCGCGCTCGCCGTCTCGATCACGGCGGGCATCCTCATCGGCACGCTCGCCGCCGTGTATCGCGGCTCACCGCTCGATGTCGCCGCGCGCCTCATGGCCTCGGCGTCGATCTCGATCCCGGCGTTCTGGCTGGCGCTCATGCTGCTGCTGCTGTTCTACGGCGTGCTCGGCTGGCTGCCGGGCGACGGGCGCATCGGCGTCGCCTTCGATCCGCCGCCGCATGTCACCGGGTTCTACACGCTCGACGCGCTGTTCGCGGGAAACCTCGCGCTGCTCGCGGACGCGCTCGCGCACCTCGCACTTCCCGCGCTGACGCTGGCGTTCGCCTCCGTGGGCGGCATCATCCGCGTCGTGCGCTCGTCGATGATCGAGGTGCTGAACGAGGACTACATCCGTACCGCCGTGGCGAGCGGCCTGCCGCGCCGCGCGATCATCTTCAACCATGCGCTGAGGAACGCGCTGATCCCGGTCGTCACCATGCTGGGGCTGGAGGCGGCGGCGCTGCTGTTCGGCTCGGTCGTCGTCGAGACCGTGTTCGTCTGGCCGGGCGCGGGCTCCTACGTGCTCGGCGCGATCTTCGCGCTCGATTTCCCCGTCATCATGGGCTTCACCGTGATCGCCTCTGTCGCCTACGTGCTCATCAACACCGGCGTCGATCTCCTCTACCGGGTACTCAATCCCGCGATCCGGGAGATCGGCTGATGCGCCGCCCGCCCTCGCTCGTGATCGGCGGCGCGCTCGTCGCGCTCATCGTGCTTGCCGCACTGCTCGCGCCGTGGCTGGCGCCGGACCCGAACGCCATCGCGCTCGACCAGCGGCTGCTGCCGCCCTCGGCGCTTCACTGGGCGGGAACCGACGAGGTGGGCCGCGATCTCTTCGCACGCATCCTCTGGGGCCTGCGGGCGTCGCTCGCCGCCGCGCTCGCCATCGTCGTCATGGCGAGCGTCGCGGGGACGCTGATCGGCAGCCTGTCCGGGTTCGTCGGCGGCCTCGTCGACACGGTGCTGATGCGGCTGATGGACATGGCGATGGCGCTGCCCGGCCTCGTCGTCGCGATGGCGCTCACCGCCGTGCTCGGCGCCAGCCTGCCGAACGCCGTGCTGGCGCTCGGCCTGCTCAGCATCCCCTATTACGCGCGCGTCTCCCGCGCCGAGGCGCTGGCGCTGGCGAACCGGGATTTCGTGCGCGCATCGGCGGTGATGGGCGCGGGGCTCTGGCGGCAGCTTCGCGTCAACATCATCCCCAATCTCGCCGCGCAGGTGCTGGTGGTGATGACGCTGCACATCGGCGCCGCGATCCTCGCCGTCGCCGCGCTCAGCTTCATCGGCCTCGGCGCGCAGCCGCCCGCCTCGGAACTCGGGATGCTCGTCGGCACCGGCCGCCGCTACATCCTCGAACAATGGTGGTATTCGCTGTTTCCGGGCCTCGTCATCGTTCTCACTGTGCTGGCGTTCAACCTCCTCGGCGACGGGCTTCGCGACCGTATCGACCCCCGCGCCGGCAAGCGGTCGCTGGTGGGTTGAGGCGATGACGCAGGCCCTGCTCAGCTACCGGGACTTCAGCCTCGAATTCCCGACGCCCGAAGGCCCGGCGAAGGCGCTGGACCGGGTTTCGATCACGGTCGGCACGGGCGAGATCGTCGGTCTCGTCGGCGAATCCGGCTCGGGCAAATCGGTCGCGGCGATGTCGGCGATGCGCCTGCTACCGCGCGGCGCGTACCGCGTCACCGGCGGGTCGCTCAGCGTCTTCGGGCGCGACGTGATGGCGATGGGCGCGCGCGACCTCGAGGCGCTGCGCGGCGCGGAGATCGGCATGATCTTCCAGGAGCCGATGAACGCGCTCAACCCCGCGATCCGCGTCGGCGAACAGATCGCCGCCGTGCTCCGCCGCCACAAGCGGCTCGGCCGCGCGGAGGCCTCGGCGGAGGCCGAGCGCCTGCTCGCCGACATGCTGATCGCCGATCCGGCGGCGGTAATGAAACTCTACCCCGCGGCGCTGAGCGGCGGGATGCGGCAGCGCGTGCTGATCGCGATGGCGTTCGCCTGCAAGCCCCGGCTGCTCATCGCCGACGAGCCGACCACCGCGCTCGACGTGACGGTGCAGGCGCAGGTGCTCTCGATCATCCAGATCCGCGCCCGCGCGCTCGGCACGGCGGTGCTGTTCATCAGCCACGACATGGCGGTGGTCGGCCAGCTCTGCGACCGGCTCTACGTGCTCTACGCGGGCACCGTCGTCGAAAGCGGGCCGACGCAGGCGGTTCTCGCCGCACCGCGCCATCCCTACACGCGCGCATTGCTCGCCGCGTTGCCGGACGGGCATCTGCCGCGAAGCGACCTCGCG
>JACFNY010000012.1 GCA_019454625.1 Sphingomonadaceae bacterium | reverse complement strand
TGGTTGCCGAGGAAGTGCCGGCCGAGGCCGCCGACGAGGAAGCCGCTGCCGAAGCCGTGGCTCCGGAAGCTCCGGCGGAGGCCGCCGCCGAAGCCGCGCCTGCGGCCGACGAAGCCGAAAAGGCTGAGTAAAGCATGTCCACCCGCCGGGTCACGCTTGCTGCCGTGATCGGCGCGCACGGCGTGACCGGCGAGGTGCGGCTGAAGCTGTTCACCGACAGCTTCGATAGCTTCCGCGCCTTCAAGACCTTCGAAGCAAGCGGCCGCACGCTCACGCTGAAGGCCGCGAAGGATACGCCGAAAGGCGTCATCGCCCGCTTCGCCGAAGTGCCCGACCGCAACGCCGCGGAGGCGCTGCGCGGCAGCGAACTCACCGTGGACCGGGACGCGCTGCCGCCGCCGGGCGAGGGCGAAGTCTACATCGCCGACCTGATCGGGCTTGCCGTCGTCACCACGGACGGCGCGGCCGTGGGCACGGTCTTCGCCGTGGAAAACTATGGCGCCGGCGACATCCTCGAAATCGAACAGCCGGACGGCAAGCGCTTCATGGTGCCGTTCAACGCCGATGCTGTGCCCGAGGCGGACACCTGCATCGTCCTTGATCCGGCTTTCCTCCCCTAGTATATACTGCCCGTATATACGGAGCTGCATGATGGGCAAGGAATATAGGGCCAAGGTCTTCAAGTCGGGCAATTCGGTGGCGCTGCGCCTGCCGAAGGAACTCGGCCTCAAGGACGGCGACGTGATGGTGCTGCGCGAGGAGCAAGGGCATTTCGCGTTCGAGCCTGCACCGGCGAAGCCGGGGAAGATCGACGTCAGCGGCTTTTGGGGCAAGGCGCCGTGGCTGACCGTGCCGCCCCGCGAGGATTTCGACGATCCGCCGCGCGTCTGGGAACGAAAAGACCGGTCGGATTCTGAATGAAGCTCGCGCTGATTGATGCGGACTGCGCGGTCTACGCAATGACCGGGCAGCATCTTCCGCTGCGCGTCCGTCTTGAGGCGCGTGAACCCGGTTCGGTTGTGATCTCGGCGGTAAACTTCGCTGAAATCCTGCTTGGCTCTGCGAACGGCAAGCTGCCGCCGATGGAGGTTCTGAACGCCTTCATCGACGTCATTCCGCTGCTTCCCTTCGATGAAGCCGCGGCGCGCGCTTATGCGACGCTGCCGTTCCGGCGAGGGCGATTTGACCGGCTGCTGGCTGCACATGCGCTCAGCCTCGATGCGATCGTCATCACCAACAACGAAGCCGATTTCGCCGACATTCCCGGCCTCAGGGTCGAGAACTGGACGCTGCCGCTGTGACCTTCGCCGCCACCGTCCTCACGCTTTACCCTGAGATGTTTCCGGGTCCGCTCGGCCACAGCCTTGCCGGGCGTGCGCTCGCCGAGGGGCTGTGGTCGCTGGAAACCGTGCAGATCCGCGATTTCGCCAAGGACCGTCATCGTTCCGTCGATGATACGCCCGCGGGCGGCGGCGCGGGCATGGTGATGCGGGCGGACGTGCTGTCGCGCGCCGTCGACGACGTTCTGGCGCGCCGCCCGGACGTGCCGCTCCTCGCCATGACGCCGCGCGGCGCGCCGCTCTCGCAGGCGCGGGTGTGGGCGCTGGCGGCGGGGCCGGGCGTCTCGATCCTCTGCGGGCGGTTCGAGGGCATCGACGAGCGGCTGTTCGAGGCACGGCCCATCGAACAGGTGTCGATCGGCGACTATGTGCTGTCGGGCGGGGAAATGGCGGCGCTGACGCTGCTTGACGCTTGCATTCGGCTCGTTCCCGGCGTAATGGGCGCCGCTTCGAGCGGAACCGAGGAAAGCTTCGAAAGCGGCCTCCTCGAATATCCGCAGTATACCCGGCCCAATGAATGGGAAGGGCGCACGATCCCCGAAGTGCTGCGATCGGGGGATCATGCGCGGATCGGGGCCTGGCGCCAGCGCCAGGCAGAGACCGATACACGGCTAAGGCGGCCGGACCTGTGGGAGCGCCGTGGTGGCGCTCGGGTCGGCGAGCCCTCTGGCGCGCGGCGTGAGAACAAGGACGAATGAGATGAACCTCATCCAGCAGCTCGAAGCCGAGCAGATCGAGAAGCTTGCCGCGGGCAAGACCATTCCGGAATTCCGCCCGGGCGACACGCTCCGTGTCGGCGTGCGCGTCGTCGAAGGCGAGCGCACTCGCGTCCAGAACTTCGAGGGCGTCTGCATCGCCCGCGCAAACAAGGGCGTCAGCTCCAACTTCACCGTTCGCAAGGTGAGCTTCGGCGAGGGCGTCGAGCGCGTCTTCCCGCTCTATTCGCCGAACGTCGATTCGATCGAGGTCGTGCGCCGCGGCGCCGTCCGCCGCGCCAAGCTCTATTATCTGCGCGGCCGCAGCGGCAAGTCGGCCCGCATCGCCGAGCGCCGCGACACGCGCGAAACCGCGTAAGCGCCGCCGGATTCATGGACGGCCGCGCCGGGAGACCGGGGCGGCCGTTTGCGTTTCGATGCCGTTGCGCTTTCGGCGATCATCGCCTACTTCCGCGCGCATGACACAGACCCCGCGCACGCTCTACGAGAAGATCTGGGACGCCCATGTCGTCGCCGAAAGGCCGGACGGCACGTCGCTCATCTTCATCGACCGGCACCTCATCCATGAAGTGACGACGCCGCAGGCGTTCGAGGGGCTTCGCAGCGCGGGCCGCCGGCTTCGCCGCCCGGACCTGACGCTCGCCGTGCCGGACCACAACGTGCCGACGAACCATCGCTTCGAGCCGATCGCCGATCCCGAGAGCGCCGCGCAGCTCGATGCGCTGATCCGCAACACGACGGACTTCGGCGTCGAGCTCATCGAGATGAACGACGCGCGGCAGGGCATCGTGCACGTGATCGGGCCGGAGCAGGGCTTCACGCTGCCCGGTACCACGGTCGTCTGCGGCGACAGCCACACCGCGACGCACGGCGCGTTCGGCGCACTCGCCTTCGGTATCGGCACGTCCGAGATCGAGCACGTGTTCGCGACGCAGACGCTGCTACTCAGGCGCGCGAAGACGATGGAGGTCCGCGTCGAGGGCAGCCTCGGCCACGGCGTGACGCCGAAGGACGTGACGCTTGCGGTGATCGGCGAGACGGGCACGGGCGGCGGCACCGGCCATGTCATCGAATACCGCGGCCCCGTGATCGAGGCGATGTCGATCGAAGGCCGCATGACCGTGTGCAACATGGCGATCGAGGGCGGCGCCCGCGCCGGGCTCATCGCGCCCGACGAGAAGACCTTCGCCTATTTCAGGGATCGCCCAAGGAGTCCGAAGGGCGCGGACTGGGAGAGGGCGGTCGCCTACTGGCGCACGCTCGCCACCGATCCCGGCGCGCGCTTCGACAAGAGCGTCGTCATCGACGGCGCGAAGATCGCGCCGCTCGTCACATGGGGCACGAGCCCGGAGGACGTGGTGCCGATCACCGGCATCGTGCCTGAGCCTGCGAGCTTCGCCGATCCCACCAAGCAGGCCGCTGCGCAGAAGAGCCTCGACTACATGGGGCTCGTGCCGGGCACGCGCCTCGAGGACGTCGAGGTGCAGAACATCTTCATCGGCAGCTGCACGAACAGCCGCATCGAGGACCTGCGCGCCGCCGCCGCCGTGGCGAAGGGCCGTCATGTCGCTGCCCATGTGAAGCAGGCGCTCGTGGTGCCGGGCTCCGGCCTCGTGAAGCGGCAGGCCGAGGACGAGGGGCTCGACCGCATCTTCATCGAGGCGGGCTTCGACTGGCGCGAGCCGGGCTGCTCGATGTGCCTCGGCATGAACCCGGACAAGGTGCCTGCGGGCGAGCGCTGCGCCTCCACCTCCAACCGCAACTTCGTCGGGCGGCAGGGGCCGGGTGCGCGCACGCACCTGATGTCGCCCGCGATGGCCGCCGCCGCCGCCGTCACCGGCCGCCTCACCGACGTACGCCAGCTGATGGGAGCCGCCTGATGGACGCTTTCAAGACCCTCACCGGCATCGCCGTGCCGTTCGGCGCGAAGAACGTCGACACCGACGTCATCATTCCGGCGCGTTTCCTGAAGACCATCCAGCGGGCGGGTCTCGGCAAGGGTGCCTTCGCGGTGATCCGCGAGAACCCGGACAACATCTTCGACCAGCCGCGCCACAAGGGTGCGCCGATTCTCATCGCAGGCGACAACTTCGGCTGCGGCTCCAGCCGCGAACATGCGCCGTGGGCGCTCACCGACATGGGCTTCCGCGTCGTGATCGCACCCTCGTTCGCGGACATCTTCTCGGGCAACGCCTTCAAGAACGGCATGTTGCTGGTGGCCTTGCCGCAGGCGCAGATCGACCGGCTGATGGAGGTCGCGGAAACCGACGAGATCACCGTCGACCTCGAGAACCAGGTGGTGACGACGCCGTATCAGGACCGCTTCACCTTCGAGATCGACCCGTTCCGCAAGCACTGCCTGATGAACGGCCTCGACGAGATCGGGCTGACGCAGGCGATGGACAAGGACATCGCCGCGTTCGAGGCGAAGCTCGCCGCCGAACAGCCGTGGATCGCAGGCGCTGCGAAGGCGGCGTGATCGTGCGAAGGCCGTTCATCGCCGCGGCCGCCCTATTCCTCATCGGTGCGGTGGCGTTGTTCTGGATGTACCGCATCGCGCTCGCCGATCCGGTGATACGTCGAGCGGAAGTCGTGTTCCCCCTCGCCGAGGGCGCTGCGCCGGTCCGCGTGCTGCTTGCTTCCGATATCCATGTCGCGGGGCCGGACATGCCGCCCTCGCGGCTCGAACGCCTCGTCGGGCTGATGAATGCTGAGCGTCCCGATCTGGTGGTGCTGGCGGGGGATTTCGTTAGCGATAAGACGGTCGCGACGGCGCGCTATTCCGCGCGCGCCGCGACTGCGCCGCTTGAAGGCCTTCGCGCGCCGCTCGGTGTGTTCGGGGTGATGGGCAACCATGACTACTGGCGCGAGGATCCGGGCTTCGAAGCCGCGCTCCGAGCGGCGGGCGTCGCTGTGCTCACCAACCGCTCAGCCAACGCGGGGCCGCTCACCGTCGTCGGTATCGACGATCCGCATACGCGCCATGCCGATGTCGCCGAAGCGTTTCGCGCCGTGCCGCCCGGTGCTGCAACGCTCGTGTTCAGCCATAGCCCTGACGTGATCCCTTCGCTGCCTGAAACTGCGCGGCTCGTACTCACCGGCCACACGCATTGCGGCCAGCTCGTGTGGCCGATCATTGGCGCGATTACTTATGCCACGAACACCGGTGCGCGCTACGCCTGCGGCCATATCCGCGAGGGTGCGCGCGACATTTTTGTGAGCGCTGGGCTCGGCACGAGTATTCTACCCTTGCGCCTTGGTGCGGTCCCCGACATTTGGCTCATCACATTGCATCCGAAAGGCGAAGCCCGATGACGAAATCCCTGCTCCTGCTTCCTGGCGACGGTATCGGCTCGGAGGTGATCGGGGAGGTGAAGCGGCTGCTTGCAGCGCTGGCGCTCGACATCGCGGTGGAAGAGGCGCTGTTCGGCGGTGCGGCCATCGACGCCACGGGCTTTCCGATCACCGATGAGACGGTGGCGCGTGCGCTTGCTTCCGATGCTGCGCTGATGGGCGCGGTCGGTGGGCCGAAGTGGGCCGGGCAGGCCTATGACAAGCGCCCGGAGGCGGGGTTGCTGCGCCTGCGCTCCGAAATGGGCGTCTATGCGAACCTGCGCCCGGCGCGCTGCTTCGCGGCGCTTGCCGATGCCTCCAGCCTCAAGCGCGAGTATGTCGAGGGTCTCGACATCCTGTTCGTGCGCGAGCTTGTCGGCGGCGTCTATTTCGGCACGCCGCGCGGCATCGAGGACCTTGGCGGCGGCGAGCGGCGCGGCGTCAACACGCAGGTCTATACCTCGTCCGAAATCCGCCGCGTGGCGCGCACGGCGTTCGAGCTGGCGCGGAAGCGCTCGAACCGCGTCTGCTCGGCCGAAAAGTCGAACGTCATGGAGGCGGGCCTGCTCTGGAAGGAGGAGGTGACGGCGCTGCACAAGGCGGAATATGCCGATGTGGAGCTTTCGCACATGCTCGCCGACAACATGGCGATGCAGCTCGTGAAGAACCCGAAGCAGTTCGACGTGATCGTCACCGACAACCTGTTCGGCGATATCCTTTCGGACGAGGCGGCGATGCTCACCGGTTCGCTCGGGATGCTCCCCTCCGCCGCGATCGGCGAGGCGGGCAGGCCCGGCCTCTACGAGCCGATTCACGGTTCCGCGCCCGACATCGCCGGGCAGGGCCTCGCGAACCCGTGCGCGGCGATCCTCAGCTTCGCGATGGCGCTGCGCTTCAGCCTCGGCGACGCCGCCGCCGCCGACCGTGTCGAAGCGGCCGTGGACAAGGCGCTGACCGGCGGCGCACGCACGCGCGACCTCGGCGGCACGCTTTCCACGCAGGAGATGGGCGCGGCGATCATCGCGGCGCTATAAGAGGCACATGACACCCGCCGACGATCTTCCCGAACCGCCCCGTCCGCCGTGGCGCGTCGCGTTCGACAGGATCGTCGCGCAGTTCCTCACCGGTCTCCTGTTCCTGCTGCCGTTCATCCTGACGCTGATGATCCTCGACTGGCTGGTGCGGCAGGTCGCGGGGCTGTTCGGCGCCGACACGCTACTCGGCTCGGCGCTGACGAGCGGCGGCGCCTTCATCTTCGGGGACGGCACGGTCGGTTTCTGGCTGCTGCTGATCTTCGTCGTCATCGGCATCTGGGCGATCGGCTTCGCCTTTCAGGAACGTGCGCGGCGCAGCGTCGAGCGGCGGCTGGATGCGGTCATCGGGCGCATTCCCGTGCTGCGCGACGTCTACCGCCCGATCTCCAAGCTGATCCGCATGATCGGCACGAAGAACGAGAGCGACCTTGCCGCGATGCGCGTCGTCGCCTGCCGCTTCGGTGAGAACGGCACGGACGTGCTGGCGCTGCTCGCCTCGCCCGAGCCGCTGATGGTGGGCGGCGAGCCGCGCATGATGATCTACATCCCCACCGCGCCGCTGCCGATGACCGGCGGTCTCATCCTCGTGCCGCCCGCGTCGGTGATCGAGGTGTCGGGCGTCAGCGTCGACGAGCTGTTCAAATATTACATCTCGCTCGGCATGTTGCCGCCCGAGGGGCTGCGCGGGAAGCCGGCTGCGCCGCAAAACTGACTTGCAAGCGCGGGCGCCGCGGCGCAGAACGCCGCGCGTCGGATTTCAGGCAGGATACGCATGATGGGTTACAGGGTTGCCGTTGTGGGCGCGACCGGGAATGTCGGCCGCGAGATGCTGAACATCCTCGCCGAGCGCGAATTCCCGATCGACGAGATCGCAGCGGTCGCGAGCCCGCGCTCCACGGGCGACATGATCCCCTTCGGCGAGACCGACCGGGAGCTCAAGGTCCGCAACCTCGAGCATTTCGACTTCACCGGCTGGGACATCGCGCTCTTCGCTGCCGGTTCCGGCCCCACGAAGATCTACGCGCCGAAAGCCGCGGCGGCGGGCTGCGTCGTCATCGACAACAGCTCGCTCTACCGCATGGAGCAGGACGTGCCGCTGATCGTGCCGGAGGTGAACCCGGACGCGATCGACGGCTACGCGAAGCGCAATATCATCGCGAACCCGAACTGCTCGACCGCGCAGATGGTGGTGGCACTGAAACCGCTGCACGACCTCGCGACGATCAGGCGCGTCGTCGTCTCGACCTACCAGTCCGTGTCGGGCGCGGGCAAGGAAGGCATGGACGAGCTGTTCGAGCAGACCCGCGCGATCTTCGTGGGCGACCCCAAGGAGAACCGCAAGTTCACCAAGCAGATCGCCTTCAACGTCATCCCGCACATCGACGTGTTCCTCGAGGACGGCTCCACCAAGGAAGAGTGGAAGATGGTCGCCGAGACGCACAAGATTCTCGATCCCGCCATCGGCGTGACCGCGACCTGCGTGCGCGTGCCGGTGTTCGTCGGCCACTCGGAGGCGATCACCATCGAGTTCGAGAAGCCGATCTCGGTGGAGGAAGCGCAGGAGGTGCTGCGCGCCGCGCCGGGCATCATGCTCGTCGACAAGCGCGAGGACGGCGGCTACGTCACGCCGATCGAATGCGTCGGCGAGTATGCGACCTACGTGAGCCGCGTCCGCAAGGATCCCACTGTCGCGCACGGCCTCAGCCTCTGGTGCGTCAGCGACAACCTCCGCAAGGGCGCGGCGCTCAACGCCGTGCAGATCGCCGAGCTGCTCGGCCGGCGGCACCTCAGGAAGGCGTGAGGCGTCAGCGCCCGGTGGTGGGCACGGGCGGCGGCCGTTTCAGCAGCAGCACCAGCGGGATCGAAACCAGCGCGACAGCCATCAACAGATAGAAATCGTTGATGTAGCCGATCATCATCGCCTGCCGGGTGATCTCCGCGTCGATCATCGAGAAGAGGCTTGCGCCTACGCTGCCCGCACCCTCCAGCAGATGCGGGTTGAGCGGCGCGAGCGAGGTTTCGGTGATGTTTCCGGTAAGAATCTCGTGGCTCGCCTGCGTGGTGCGGGCAAGCTGCGCCGTGCAGATGGAAATGCCGACCGACGCGCCGAGGTTCCGCACGAGGTAGAGCAGGCTCGCCGCGTCGGTGCGATGGCGGGGCGGGAGCGTGGCGAAGGCGACGAGGTTCATCGACGAGAAGATGAGGCCGATGCCCGCGCCTTGCAGCAGGCCGCTCCAGATCACCGGATGGAAGCTCATGTCGAGCGACCAGTGGGCCATCCACCAGAGCGAGGCGGCGGTGATCGCCATGCCGGTGCCGATGAGTGCGCGCGGGTCGACGCGGCCGGCGAGGATCCCCGCCAGCGCGAGGCTGAAGAGAACGCCGATGCCGCGCGGCGCGAGCACGAGTCCGGTCTCGATGACCGGATAGCCGTAGACGGTCTGCAGCATGGGCGGCAGCAGCGCCATCGTCGCCATCAGCAGCGCGCCGATATTGGTCATGAAGAACAGGCCGAGCAGCAGGTTGCGGTTCTTCAGCATGTCGCGGTCGAACATCGGCCGCCGGCCTGTCGCCATGTGGACGAGGAAAAGCCAGATGCCGATGATGGCGAGGCCGAGCTCGATGCGGATTTCCCAGGATTGCAGCCAGTCCTCCTGATGCCCGCGATCGAGCATCAGTTGCAGCGCGGCGAGACCGATGGCGAGCATGGAGAAGCCGAACAGGTCGAAGCTGCGCCGCACGACGGGGCGCGACGGGAGCAGCGCGATCAGGATCGCCAGCGTCGCGATGCCGATCGGTACGTTGATGTAGAAGATCCAGCGCCAGTTGTAGTTGTCGGTGAGCCAGCCGCCGATGATCGGCCCCATGATCGGCCCGACCATGATACCCATGCCCCACACCGCCATCGCCTTTGCGTGCTGTTCGCGCGGCGTGATGTCGAGCATGACGGACTGCGACAGCGGCCCCACGAACGCCGCGGACGCGCCCTGAAGAACACGGAACAGCACCATTTCGGGAAGGTTGACGGCGATGCCGCACAGCATCGAGGTGACGATGAAGCCCGCCACCGAAAAGATGAACAGCCTGCGCGACCCGAACCGGTCGGACAGCCAGCCGGTGAGCGGCATGGCGATGGCGGTGGCGAGGATGTAGCTCGTCAGCACCCACGAAACGCTGTCGAAGGTCGCGCCGAGCGAGGCCTGCATGTGCGGCAGCGCGACGTTGGCGATCGTGGAATCGAGCACCTGCATGATCATCGCCAGCATGATGCCGACGATGAGCAGCGGCTTGTTGTTGACCTCGACGACCGGCTGGCCGTGCGCTGCTGCGGCGCTGGCGGACATCAGTTTGCGTCGGGGTTTGCGTGCGCGTTTTCGTCCGGGCGGACGTCGACCTTCACCTCGGCGCTGAGGCCGGCGATCAGCGGACGGTTGCTCTTCGAATCGATGGCGATGCGCACGGGCACGCGCTGCGTCACCTTCACCCAGTTGCCGTTGGCGTTCTGCGCCGGCAGCAGTGCGAATTCGCTGCCCGTGCCCGCGCCGATGCTTTCGACATGGCCGCTCAGCGCCTCGCCGTAGGCGTCGATCCGGATCGACGCCTTCTGACCCGGACGCATCTTGCGCAGCTCGGTTTCCTTGAAGTTCGCCTCGATCCACGAATGGCCGTCGGCTACGAGGCTGAGCGTCGGCAGCCCGGCGGGAAGCATCGCTCCGATTTGAAGCCGCTCGGTCTGGCTGATGATGCCGCTTGCGGGCGCGCGGATTTCCGTGCGCGACAGGTTCAGCATCGCTTCCTCGCGCGCGGCGAGCGCGGCTTCGACCGCCGCGGGCCGGTTGGAGGCCGCGCCGCCGCTGCCGAGCGCGACGCGCGCCTTACGCGCCTGCGACGTCGCCGTGTTCATCTGCTCGCGCGCCTTGGCGAGCGCGAGCTGCGCCGCCTGATAGCGTGCGCGGGTGGTGAAGCCGCGATCCAGCAATTCCGCCTGCCGTTCGAACTCGGCCTTGGCGAAGGCGATCTCGTCGCGCGCGGCGGCGATGTCGACGTCCGCCACCGTCACCTCGGCGCCGAGTTCGTCCACCTCGACGCGGGCCTTGGCGAGCGCCGCTTCCGCCTGCCGGAGCGCGATGCGATAGGGCTCGGGGTCGATGCGGAACAGGAGCTGGCCTTCGCCGACGCGCATGTTCTCGCGCACCGCAACCTCGACGACGCGGCCGCTGACCTCGGGCGCGATCGAAACCTTGTCCTGCCGGACATAGGCGTTGTCGGTGGCCTCATAGGCCAGCCCGGCGATGTAGAACCATGTGCCGACCACGATCAGCAGCAGCGGCACCGACAGCATCAGAAGCGGGCGCAGCCACGCCGGGAAACGGCGGCGCGACAGCGCCGTGTCGTCGTTCACCTCGAAGCCGAGGTCAGCCATTGACGGCCTCCTGTTCGGTCTGACGCAGCAGGTTGGCGCGGACGCGTTCGAGATAGGTCACGAAAGTCTCTCGTTCGGCGGGGGTGAAGCCCTCGAGCGTGTCTTCGATCATACGGTCGGAGACCGGCCTCAATTCCTCGATGAGCGTGCGGGAGCGCGGGGTCAGGAACAGCCGCCAGGCGCGACGGTCGTTCGGATCGGCGCGGCGCTCGATGAGTCCCGCGTCCTGCAGGCGGTCGACCATACGGCCGATGGTGATCGCCTCGACCTCCAGCCTTTCCGCGAGTTCGCCCTGATTGATGCCCTCCTCGCGCTTCAGCACGACGAGCACGCGCCATTGGGGGCGCGTGATCCCGATCGTCCGCACGCGCGTATCGAACGCGCGTCGCAGCAGGCGTGCATTGTCTGCCATCAGGAAGCCCAGCGATTCGCTCATAAGCGCACATATAATAACTATGCTTATTATATACAATGGGAGGTGCGGCGAGCCGCCGCAGTGTGTAGCTTCAAACCATGCCGACGTTTTCCGCTGACGTTTTCTGGTCGTTCCGCTCGCCCTATTCCTATCTTGCGGCGCGGCGCTACCGCGCGCTGACGCAGGAATACGATCTCCGGATCGACCTCAGGCCCGTCTATCCTCTGGCGATCCGCCGGCCCGATTTCTTCGAGACCAACCACCCGAACTGGCTCGGCTACACGATGCGCGATTTCGTGCGGGTGGCGCAGTATCTCGGGATTTCGGTGGCGCCGCCGCGGCCGGACCCCATCGTGCAGAACGTGTTCACGCGCGAGATCGCGGCCGAGCAGCCCTATATCTTCCGCCTGACGCGACTCGGGCAGGCGGCGGCGCGGCGCGGGGCGGGTCTTGCGTTTGCCGACGAAGCCTCCCGGCTGATCTGGGGCGGCACGGAGAACTGGCACGAGGGCGAACACCTCGCCGGAGCGGCAACGCGCGCCGGGCTCGATTTCGCGGAGATCGAGGCCGAGGCCGCATCTGATGCGGACGGGCTGGACGCCGAGATCGCCGCCAACCAGCAGGCGTTGGAAAAGGCGGGGCACTGGGGCGTGCCGACACTGGTGTTCGACGGCGAGCCGTTTTTCGGGCAGGATCGCATCGACCTTGCCGTCTGGCGCATGAAGCAGGCGGGATTGGAGGCGCGATGACGCTGATGACCGGCGGCTGCCAGTGCGGCCGCATCCGTTACGAAGCGGAGATCGAGACCTATGAGGCCTATCTCTGCCATTGCCGCTATTGCCAGCGTGCCACGGGCGGCGTTTCGATCGCCTTCAAGAACCTGCCGAAGGCGGCGGTGCGCTGGAGCCGGGAGCCGGACTGGTACGCCTCCTCGCCGATCGCGAGGCGGCCGTTCTGTTCGAACTGCGGCACGCCGCTCGGCTTCGCCTTCCCGGACAGCGCGAACATGGACCTGACCGTGGGGTCTTTCGACGATCCCTCGCGGTTCTTCCCGAAGCATAATTTCGGCATCGAAAGCCGCCACGACGCATGGAGCGACACGTCCGCTCTTCCCGGCCAGCGCTGCGATGAGTACGAGGCGCTGAACAAACGGTGGAAGGAAGCGGGTGTCTCTCCAGACGCGTGACCGGGATTTCGAATCGTTCGACGGTGTCCGCATCGCGTGGACGGAGGCCGGGGCGGAGGACGGACATCCGCTCGTGCTGCTGCACGGCCTGTTTTCGAACGCGCACGTCAACTGGGTGAAGTTCGGCACGGCGGCGCGCATCGCCGAGGCGGGCCTTCGCCTCATCATGCCGGATTTCCGCGCGCACGGGAAAAGCGCCGCGCCGACCGATGCGGCCTCGTATCCGCCTGACGTGCTGGCGGACGACGTGCTCGCGCTGATCGACCATCTCGGCCTCACCGACTACGATCTCGGCGGCTATTCGCTCGGTGGGCGGCAGACGGTGCGTGCGATCGTTCGTGGCGCACGCCCGCGCCGGATTGCGATCGTCGGCATGGGGCTGAAGCCGATCGTCGACGTCGCGCCCGGCACGGACTGGTTCATCGAAACGGTCCGGAACGCCGATGCTCATGTGCGCGGCAGCGAGGAATATTTCGCGATCCAGTTCATGAAGACCAACAAGGTCGATCCGGCGGCTGCCATCCATCTGTTGAATGCGCAGGTCGACTCGGCGCTCGCCGACGTCGAGGGGATGGCTCAGCCTGCGCTGGTGCTCTGCGGTGCGGAGGACCACTACAACGCCGAGGCGTTCCGGCTTTCGGAAACGCTGCCGAACGCGACGTGGCTGGAAATTCCCGGCACCCACATGTCGAGCGTCACGCGGCCCGAACTCGGCTCGTCGCTGGCGGAGTTCTTCGCCGCTTGACCCCCGGATGCGCCGTTCTACCCTGATGCCATAACGGTTCAGGAGAGATTTCCGACCATGAAAAACCTGACTTCCGCGCTCGCGCTCGCCGCCATGCTGCTCGCGACCGGCGCGTCGCCCGCCCCCACGGCATCCGATGCCGAGGCCTTCGTCGCGAGGGCCGAGAAGGATCTGGAGGAACTCGGCATCTTCGCGGCGCGAGCGGCGTGGGTGAACGCGACCTACATCACCGACGACACCGACATCCTCGCCGCACGCACCGGCGCGGCCTTCACCGAGGCCGGCGTGCGCTATGCGTCCGAAGCGGCGAAATATGCGGCGCTGCCAGGCCTTTCCGCCGACACGAAGCGCAAGCTCGATATGCTGCGGCAGGGCCTCGTCGCGCCCGCGCCGAACACGCCGGGCGCGGCGGACGAGCTGTCGACGTTGCTCACCGGGCTGCAATCGGCCTACGGCAAGGGCAAGGGCACGTACAAGGGCGAGGTGAAGAGCGGCAATGACCTCGAGGCGCTGATGGGCACCGAGCGCGATCCCGAGGTGCTGAAGGAGATGTGGGCCTCGTGGCACAAGGTCGGCGCGCCGATGCGGGCCGACTACACGAAGTTCGTCCGCATCTCGAATGCCGGTTCGAAGGAGCTCGGCTATGCCGACACCGGCGCGCAGTGGCGCGCGGGCTACGACATGGACCCGGACGCGTTCGCGAAGCTCACCGACGACACGTGGAAGCAGGTGAAGCCGCTCTACGATCAGCTCCACTGCTACACGCGCACGAAGCTGAGCGAGAAGTACGGCGACGCCGTGCAGCCGAAGACGGGGCCGATCCGCGCCGACCTGCTCGGCAACATGTGGGCGCAGGAATGGGGCAATGTATACGATATTGTCGCGCCGGAGGGCGCGGGGGATGTCGGCTACGATCTCACCGCGCTGCTGGCGGCGAAGAACTATACGCCTGAAACGATCGTGAAGACCGGCGAGGGCTTCTTCTCCTCGCTCGGCTTCGCGCCGCTGCCGCAGACGTTCTGGGACCGCTCGATGATCACCGCGCCGCGCGACCGCGAGGTGGTGTGCCACGCCAGCGCGTGGGACATCGACAACAAGGACGACATCCGCATCAAGATGTGCACCAAGGTGAACGGCGACGATTTCGTCACCGTTCACCACGAACTCGGGCACAACTACTACCAGCGCGCCTACAACCGGCAGCCGTTTCTCTACATGAACAGCGCCAACGACGGCTTCCACGAAGCCGTGGGCGATTTCATCGCGCTGTCGGTGACGCCGGATTACCTCGTGAAGATCGGGCTGCTCGACCCGAAGGCGGTGCCGAGCGCGGACAAGGACATCGGGCTCCTGCTCAAGCAGGCGATGGACAAGGTGGCGTTCCTGCCCTTCGGCCTCCTCATCGACAAGTGGCGCTGGGGCGTGTTCTCGGGGCAGATCACGCCCAACACCTACAACAAGGCGTGGAACGACCTCCGCCTCCAGTATCAGGGCATCGTGCCGCCGGTGCCGCGCAGCGAGGCGGATTTCGATCCGGGCGCAAAGTACCACATCCCCGGCAACACGCCCTACACGCGCTATTTCCTCGCGCGGCTGCTCCAGTTCCAGTTCCATCAGGCGGCGTGCAGGCAGGCGGGCTGGAAGGGGCCGCTGCACCGCTGCTCGATCTACGGCGACAAGGCGGTCGGTGAAAAGCTGAACGCGATGCTGGCGATGGGCGCCTCGAAGCCGTGGCCGGACGCATTGCAGGCGTTCACGGGCTCGCGGCAAATGGACGGCAAGGCGATGATCGCCTACTTCCAGCCGCTGATGACGTGGCTCGAAAAGCAGAACAAGGGCAAGACCTGCGGCTGGTGACCGGACCGGCCGTCATTCCGGTGATGCCGGGCTGCAACGCGCAGTCTTCTGCGCTTCCGGTGCTCACGTACTGATGTA
>JACFNY010000458.1:714-1674 GCA_019454625.1 Sphingomonadaceae bacterium | reverse complement strand
TGTCCATGGCGAGCAGCACGTTCGAGGTGCCGGTGAACGAAGCGCCGATGCCTTCCTTCAGCGCCTCGACGCACCAGCGCTGCCAGAGGAACGAGTGACGCCGCCGTGTGCCGAAGTCGGAAATGCGCAGGTCGGGATATTTCTTCAGCTTCTCGACCTTTTCCCACACCTTGGCCTTGGCTCTTGCATAGGTGACGTCGAGCGCGAACGGCCCCATCGACTTCAGCGCCGCCCGGCTGCGCAGCTCGTTGATGATGGCGAGCGCGGGGATTTCCCACATCGTCGTGTCGTGCCAGCGGCCGTGGAAATGCAGCTCGTACTGGCCGTCGCGCCTGGAAAGCTCGTATTCGGGCAGGCGGAAATTCTCCAGCCACGCCAGGAAGTCGGGCTCGAAGATCTGCTTGCGGCCGTAGAAGGTGTTGCCGGCCAGCCAGATCATCTCCTTCTTGGAGAAGCGCAGCGTGCGGGCATGGTCGAGCTGGGCGCGCAGTTCCTGCTCGTCGATCTCGTCGGCGAGCCTGACCGAGGTCGCCCGGTTGATCAGGGAGAAGGTGGCGTCGACATCGCGATAGACGCCCCAGATCATCTGGAGCATCAGAAGCTTGTAGAAATCCGTGTCGAGCAGGCTGCGTACGATCGGATCGAGCTTCCAGGTGTGGTTGTAGACCCTGCGGGCGATGTCGGTCTTCGGCATGTTCCTGCGCTTCGGCTGAATGGCGCGCCAGCGGACCGGAAGAGGGGCCGCTTGTCAATCGGCGAAGCAGCCCGGCGGGCGACAATTTCTTGCGCCAGACGGGCACGGTCAGGACGCCGTCGCGCCGCTATCTGCGGGCGAGGATCACGGTCCTGCCGTCGCCGTCGCGCACCGTCAGCGTCTCGCCGTCCGGGTCGGTGCGCCAGGTCCTGGCCTGCTCGAAGGCGGCGAACAGCGCGCGCTCGTGGGTCGCCTGCGGCTCCGGG
>JACFNY010000458.1:0-704 GCA_019454625.1 Sphingomonadaceae bacterium | reverse complement strand
AACGAGATCGAGGCTCCGTCCAGCGTGTAGGCGCCGCGGAAGGAATTGCACAGCCGGCCGGAGAACGCCCCGTCCTCGCCGAAGGCGATGGTGGCGGCGATGTCCTCGCGCACCTGCTGGCCGCCGACCTCCTCGATGCGCCACTCGCCTTCGAGCAGGGCCTCGCCGTCGATCTCGAAGGGCGGCGGCGCCTCGTAGGGCGAAAGCCTCACCGTCCCGACGTCAAGGACGGCGGCGGCGGTGTCGACCGCGACCGGTTCCGACAGCCAGCGTAGCTGCGAATCGACGCGGATGGCCCCGCGCAGCGCGTAGGCGGTTCCTGCCGCAAGATGGGCGCGCGGCACGTCGAGCGCGAACGCCACCGGCACCTGCCGCCCGTCGAGCGCGATCCGCGTCTCGGCGGTGACGGAGGCTCCGTCGGGCGCGTGCGCCGGCTTCAGCTCGACGATGGCCACGGCGTCGTCCGGCAGCGCGATGCGTTGCAGATAGGTGAGTTCGCCGGTGATCCTGAGCATCGGCTCGTCTCCGTCGGCCCAGGCGGGAAAGGCGGGAAAGGCGACGAGCGCGCCGCCGGCGCCCAGCGCGGCAAGCAGGAGGAAACGGCGGGTGGCGACGGGACGTGACACTGGACGGATGCTCCGTTGTGGCGGAAGTTTGCGCCTTCTATGCCGTTCGTGCAATGAACGTCCGGTGAACGCGCATCG
>JACFNY010000457.1 GCA_019454625.1 Sphingomonadaceae bacterium | reverse complement strand
GATCCGAAACCTGAGCGCAAAGCCCCTCTGGGCGGTGGCGAACGAGAGTGCCTTGTCGGCCGCTTACGCCATCGCGAGCGCCGCCGACCGGCTCTACGTCACGCGCACCGGCGAGGTCGGCTCGATCGGCGTGGTCGCCGTGCACATCGACGAGAGCGGGGCAGACGCCAAGGCAGGGCTTGCCTGGACCTTCGTGTTCGCGGGCGACCGCAAGGTGGACGGCAATGCGCACGAGCCGCTCTCCGAACGCGCCCGTGCCACGATCCAGGCTGACGTCGACCGCCTCTACGGGGAGTTCTGCGCCCTGGTTGCCGCGAACCGGGGCCTGAGCCCCGACGCGGTGCGCGGCACCGACGCTGCGATCTACCGCGGCACGCTTGCAGTCCGCGCCGGTCTCGCCGACCGGCTCGGCACCCTCGATCTCGCCATTGCCGAAATGGCCGCCGAACTCGACCGCGCCGCGCCGGCGCGCGCGCCCGTCAACCCGACACTGAAGAGGAGCCTCTCCATGGCAACGACCGAGACCGAACAGATTGACGATCAACCGAAGCACCCGCAGCAGTCGATCCCTCCTGCGCCGGTACCGGCGGAGGCATCCCCCGATCCTGCGCCGCCGGCAGCTGCCGCGGGACCTGCGCCCGATGCGAGCACGGCCGAGAAGCTGCGCGCGGAGTTCGCCGAGATCGCCGCAATCGCGACGCAAGCGGCGCGCCTTGGCGTCACGGTCGATGCCGCAGATGCGCTGAAGAAAGGCATCGCGCCTGATGCGCTGCGTCGCTCGGTGCTCGATGCGCTTAGCCAGCGGAGCGAGGCGACGAGCGTGATTGCCGCGGCTCCATCCACCCCAACCGCAGGTGATAGCCCGATCGTGCGGCGCGCGAAGGAACGCGCTGCCGCATCGCGCGCCTGATCAACATAAGGAGCATCCGACATGCCCACGCTCACCATGGCGCCGACGCTCGGCGACCTGCTCAAGTATGAGCTCAATGGCAACTACAGCCGCGAAACCGTGACACTGAAATCCGGCACAAACTATGCGCTCGGCTCCGTGCTCGGCAAAATCACCGCGACGGCCAAGTACCGGCTTTCGCCGAACGCCCAAGTCGTCGGCGACGAAGGAGCGGAGACTGCGGTCGCGGTCCTGCTCGAAGCGGTCGACGCAACGGCCGCCGACAAGACCGGCCTCGTGGTCGCGCGCGGCCCCGCGATCCTATCCAAGGCGGCGCTCGTGTTCGACGCCTCGGTCGACGACAACACGAAAAAGGCAGCCAAGGACGCCCAGCTTTCCGCCGCCGGCGTCGTGCCACGCGACACCGCCTGATCCATCTCACTCGAACCTGAACTTCACATCGGGCCTCGACGGAAATCCCGTCGGGGCCCGCAGCATTTTCAAGGAGACCCCATGGCCCCGATGATCAATCCCTTCGACGCGGGCGGCTACACGCTCGCCGAGATGACCCAAGCCATCAACATCCTGCCGAACATCTATACCCGCTTGGGGGAGATGGGCCTGTTCCGCTTCGAGGGCATCACCCAGCGCAGCGTCATCATCGAGCAGGCCGAGGGCGTGCTCAACCTGCTGCCGACCGTGCCGCTCGGCGGTCCCGCCACCGTCGCCAATCGCGACACGCGCTCGATGCGCTCCTTCACGGTGCCGTGGATTCCGCATGATGACGTG
>JACFNY010000456.1 GCA_019454625.1 Sphingomonadaceae bacterium | reverse complement strand
CGCGCGTCACCGACTGGATCGCGCCGATGCGCTGGTTGATGTCGATGGTGGCCTTGCTGGTCTGGTTCGCGAGCGCCTTGATCTCGCTGGCGACGACAGCGAAGCCGCGCCCTGCCTCGCCGGCGCGCGCGGCCTCGATGGTGGCGTTGAGCGCGAGCAGGTTGGTCTGCTCGGCGATCGAGTTGATGAGGCCGACGATCTCGCCGATCTTCTCGGCGTCCATCGAAAGCCCGGTGACGATCTCGTCGGTCGCACGGGCGCGCGACACCGCCTGCTCCGACATAGCCGAGGATTCGACGACGCGGTGCGACACCTCGGCGAGCGAACGGGCCATTTCCTCCGATGCGTTGGCGACGGTGAGCGCGTTGTGGCTGGCTTCCTCGGCGGATACGGCGACATCCGTGACGAGCACGGCGCTGTTTCGCGCCGCATCGCTCACCTGCTGCGAGCCCGCGGCGATCTGGCGCGCGGCGCTGCCGACGGCGGCGGCGACATGCTGCACGCTTGCCTCGAACGCGTCGGCAAGTTCGTTGATGGCGGCGCGCTTCTCCGCGGCCGCGCGCAGGCGCTCGGCTTCGCGCTCGGCACGGGCGGCTTCCTCGCGCTCGCGTTCGCGGCGCTCGTTTTCCTGCGCGGCGCGGCGGCGCTGCTCGACTTCGGTCGCATTGTCCTTGAACACGGCGACCGCGCGTGCCATGTCGCCGACCTCATCGCGGCGCTGCGCGCCCTCGATATGCGTGCCGGTTTCGCCGCGGGCGAGGGCGAGCATGGCGTTCGCCATCCCCGCGATCGGCCGGGCGATGAGCAGATTGGTGAGGACACCCGCCACCACGGAAATGCCGATGCCGGCGGCCCCGGCCATGAGCGTAATGAAGATGGCGCCGCCCGCGGCCGCCTGTGCGGCGAAGTCAGCCATGCCCTGTTGGTCGGCGATCGCCTGCGAGAACGCCTGCACGTTGCGCTCGAACGCCGGGCCGGTCTTGCCGAGCAGGCGGTCGACGGCGGAGTCGCGGTCGCTGGTGCGCTGCACGATCTCGTCGAACGCCTTGTCATAGGCGACGAGGCTGACGATGATACCGTCGGCCTTGCGGGTGAGCGCCGGGTCTGTGAGGCCCTCGAACACGCCGTTCAGTGCGTCCTCGAGGTTGAGGAGGTCAGCCTTGGTCTGCTTGACGATCTCCGGCGAGGGCGCGGAGAGGTAGCGGTTCACATCGACCCGCAGCAGCGAATAGGTCTCGAGCGCGAGCGCTGCCTGATAGGAGGTCTGATGGTCGCCCGTGCGGTGGCTCGCCGTGACGATGTCGTGGAGCGCGGCGCCGATTTCCGGCCCCTTGGTCTCGATCGTGCCGGCAACGAGGCGAGTGATTGCGGTCTGGTTCTCGACGATGCCGCGGAACTCGGTGCGGAAAACGCCGCGCAGCCGGTCGATGCGCGCAAGCGTGGCTTCCTCGCCCACGATCGCGGCGCCTTCCTCGGCGCGCTTCAGCGCGTCCTGCGCTGCATCGAGACTTTCGTTGACCTCGGCGACGAGCGCGGCGTCCGGGCGGATCACATAGTCCTTGATACGGCCCTGGGCCGTCATCGCGGTGCTGTGGGCGTGAGCGATCGAGCGGGCGCTGTCGGCGAGGCGGGTGACTTCGGAAACCGTTGAGCGGGTGACGAGCAATGAGCCGGTGGCGACCATAG
>JACFNY010000455.1 GCA_019454625.1 Sphingomonadaceae bacterium | reverse complement strand
CTCGGGCCGGGCCGTATCCATCATTGTATGCGCACGATCGGCGCCGCCGAGCGCGCGCTGGAGCGCATGGCGCGGCGCCTGCTGACGCGCGAGGCGTTCGGCAAGCGTATCTCGGAGCACAGCGTCTGGGAGCAGCGCGTCGCCGAGGCGCGTACCGACATCGAGATGACCCGGCTGCTTTGCCTCAAGGCCGCAGACATGATGGACCGCGTCGGCAACAAGGCGGCGCGGCTCGAGATCGCCATGATCAAGGTCGCGGCGCCGCGCATGGCCCTCAGGATCATCGACGACGCCATCCAGGCGCACGGCGGCGGCGGCGTCAGCCAGGACTTCGGCCTCGCCAGCGCCTATGCGGGCATCCGCACGCTGCGGCTCGCGGACGGCCCCGACGAGGTGCACAACCGCGCCATCGCGCTGCTCGAATACAAGAAATACGCGGGCAACAGCGCCGGTAGCAGTGCGGGCCGCGAGGCGCCGAGCACCGAAGTGCCGGGTATGCGGTGATGCCCGCGGGTCCGCGCACGCCCGTCCTCGTCGGCGTCGCCCAGCACGTGGGCCGGGAGGATGATCCGGCCCGGGGGTTGTCGCCCGCGGACCTGCTCGCCGAGGCGGCGCGCGGGGCGATTGCGGACAGCGGCGCGGATGCGGCGGCGGCGGTCGACACGCTCGTCGCCATCCGGCTGTTCGCCGATTCCGGGGGCGCCTTCCCCTCCCCCTTCGGCACGTATCGCAACCTGCCTTATGCCGTTGCCCGGCGGATCGGCGCGCATCCCCGCGACCTCATCTACGGTCCGGTCGGCGGCAACACGCCGCAGATGTTCGTGAACGTGCTCGCCGGGCGCATCGCGAACGGCGAAAGCGATGTCGCGCTCATCGTCGGCGGCGAGGCGTTGCGGACGCAGGCGCGCGCGGAAAAGGCGGGTCTGAAGCTCGACTGGAGCGAGGACGCGCCGTCCGATCCGGCGTCCTGCGGCGAGGAAACCCGCTATGCGTGCGCGCACGAGATCGGCCACGGCATCGCCTTGCCGACGAGCGTCTATCCGCTGTTCGAGAATGCGTTCGGCGCGGCGATGGGCTGGTCGCCGCTCCAGCACCGCGCCGAGATCGGGCACCTGATGGCGCCGTTCAGCGCGGTCGCCGCGGACAACCCGTTCGCGCAGATTCGCACGGCATACACGGCCGAGGCGCTGGTGCAGCCCACGGAGGACAACCGCATCATCGCCTACCCGTACACCAAGCACCTGTGCGCGAACATGTTCGTCGATCAGGCGGCGGCGGTGCTGATGATGTCGACCGAGGCCGCCGACCGGCTCGGCGTTCCGGCGGGCCGCCGCGTCTACCTGCACGGCTCGGCGGACACGCATGAGAAGATTCTGGTGAGCGAGCGCGTCGACTACGCCACCTCGCCCGCCATCCGCATCGGCGCGGCGCACGCGCTGGCGCAGGCGGGCATCGTCCCCGACGACCTCGGCGGCATCGACCTCTACAGCTGCTTCCCGGTGGCGGTGGAGATCGCCGCCGCCATGATCGGCCTGCCGACCGAGGACCCGGCGCGGCTGACGCTCACCGGCGGCCTCCCGTACTTCGGCGGGCCCGGCAACGCCTATTCGATGCACGCCGTCGCGGAGGTCGTGGAGCATTGCCGGGTCGACGCGGACGCGTGGGGCTTCGTGTTCGCCAACGGCG
>JACFNY010000454.1 GCA_019454625.1 Sphingomonadaceae bacterium | reverse complement strand
CGATCTCCTCCCCGCCCTGTCCGACGTCGTGCAGGAACAGAAGGTCGACCGGCTCGTCGATTCGCGCCGGCACATCCTCGCCCGAGATGACGCAGGCCTGCACCGCCTCCGCCTCGACCCGCCCCGCCACGCGCACACCGCCGGGCGCAGACGTCGCCGTCAGCACCGCCTCCAGCCGGTCGAGCGCCCGGAGGTCGAAGCGCGCGGCGAGCGCCGCACGCTCCTCGGCGTTCGCCGCGATGCGGCGTTCGACACCCGCGCCGATTTCGTCGAGTCCCAGCATCCGCACGAATTCGCTCATCCCGTGATCTCCGCAAGCGGCCGGGCGGCGGTGCGCGCCCATTCGTCGCGCACGCTCCGCTCCAGCCAGTCGAGCCGGTCCCCGGCGACGTCCTCGCCGCGCAGCGCGTTGCGGGCGAGCGCCGTGCGCAGCAGCGCCGGGTCGGCCCCCTCCGCAAGCGCATCGCGATAGCTGCCGAGCCGTCCGCCGAGCGCCTGCATGGCGCGGCCCATGTGCTTGCCGATCACCATGTCGCCGATGCCGATCTCGCGGAAGCTGCCGTCCATGTCGGCCGCGAAGCGCTCGACGAGCAGGCTGGAGAGCGCGCGGGCGCGCGGGTCGGCATCGTCGCGTTCGAGCCGGACGAGCAGCAGCGAGAGCGCCAGCACGACCATGTCGAAGCGGCCGTCGATGCTGTCGGGCACGCCGCCCTCCACGTACCAGTCCGGGCGGCGCGCGACCCTCACGACCTCGTCGTAGAGTTCCGCCGCACGCGCGTCCCCATCGGTCGCGGCGCTCCGCCGTTGCAGCCATTTCAGCATGGTTCAGTCCCGTTTCATCCCGTGCGCGCCAGCGAAAGAGGCGCGGCTCCAGCTTGCGGGGCCGCGGCAACACGCATATTGAGTGGCGGGGCCGCGAGGTCAATGCGCGCCGCGCATCAGGTTCAGGCCAGGGTCAGGAGTGTCCATGTCGGTGAAACGGGTTGTCGGAACGCTTGCGGTCGTCGTCGCGCTGGGCGCGTGCACGCGGATCACCGACCGGCAGGGCTTCCTCGCCGATCAGGAGCTGATCGCCGCGATCTCGCCGGGCGTCGACAACCGCGCCTCGGTGGAAAGGACGCTCGGCCGCCCGACCTTCGTTTCCAAGTGGGACGAGAACAGCTGGTACTACCTCGCCCGCACGACGAGCCAACTCGCCTTCCTGCCGTCGAAGCCGACCGCACAGGACATGCTGAAGATCACCTTCGACAGCGCCGGCAACGTCACCGCCGTCAATCGCGACCAGACGCTCGACCAGATCGTTCAGGTGATGCCGTCCGGCGACAAGACGCCGGTCTACGGCCGCGACTCGGGATTCTTCTCGGACATCTTCGGCAATATCGGCGCGGTCGGCGCCGTGAGCCCGGGACCGAGCCGGGACCAGTAGGCCTTTCCCGTCCAAGGGCACAAAAAGAACCCCGCCGGATCGCTCCGGCGGGGTTTTTCCGTTCCGCGCTGACGCGGATCAGTGCGCGGCGAGGCTCGCGAGGAGGAGCAGCGCCACGATGTTGGTGATCTTGATCATCGGGTTCACCGCCGGGCCCGCCGTGTCCTTGTACGGATCGCCCACGGTGTCGCCGGTCACAGCGGCCTTGTGGGCTTCCGAGCCCTTGCCGCCGTGGTTGCCGTCCTCGATGTACTTCTTGGCGTTGTCC
>JACFNY010000453.1 GCA_019454625.1 Sphingomonadaceae bacterium | reverse complement strand
TTGCCCGCCGTGATGCCCTTGATGCCGCCCGGATAGCCGGTGTGGCGGTAGTAGGTCTTGTCCTTGAGCTTGTTGCCCGTGAAGCGGACCTTGTCCGCGTTGATGACGATGACGTTGTCGCCGCAATCGACGTGCGGCGTGTAGATCGCCTTGTGCTTGCCGCGCAGGCGGTTGGCGATGATCGAGGCGAGGCGGCCCACGACGAGGCCGTCGGCATCAATCAGCAGCCACTTCTTTTCGACTTCGGCGGGCTTCGCCGAGACCGTGGACTTGGTGTGCATGGTTCGATCCCAAAACAAAGGCGGGCCGCAAAAGCCGCCCGCGTGAACGGCGCGGCATATGATGGAGCACCGCAAAAGCGTCAAGCGAAATAGGCGCTTAAGCGTGGGGTATTATGGTGTTCACCAGAATTCGCCCGTGTTTTCATGGGCTTTTCAGCGCATCCGGTATCCCGGCCGGCCGAGGCCGTGCGCGCAGGCGACCGCCGCCCACACCAGCAGCGCGGCGACGGCCTGGTGCGCGACGGCGACATGCAGGGCGACGCCGGTGAGCAGCGTGGCGATGCCGAGGATGATCTGCGCGGTGAGCAGCAGGAGAACGAGGCGCGGCGCGCTGCCGCCGCTTTCGCGCGACGTGCGGACGGACAGGATGACGAGCATCGCGGCGGCGATCCACGCCCACCAGCGATGCACCCACTGCACGACGACCGGGTTGTCGACGGCGTTGCGCCACATCGGCTCCAGCCACTGGACGCCCTCGGGGAAGAAGCGCCCGCCCATCAGCGGCCACTCGGCGAAGGCGTGTCCCGCGTTGAGGCCCGCGACGAAGGCGCCGAGCACGATCTGGACCGCCAGCGCCAGCAGCGCGAGCGCGCTGAAGACGGTGAGCCGGGAGCGTCCCTCGCGCCGGTGGTGCGCCATCAGGTCGCGCGCCGTCCAGACGAGGCCGCCGAGGATGACGAGCGCCGTGCCGAGATGCACGGCGAGCCGGTCGTGCGCGACGTCGGGCCGGTCGACGAGGCCGGAGGCGACCATCCACCAGCCGATCGCGCCTTGCAGCCCGCCGAGCGCCAGCAGCGCCAGCAGGCGCGGCTTGTAGCCCTCCGGGATCATCCGCCGCGCCCAGAACCACGCGAGCGGCACCGCGAAGGCGAGGCCGATGAAGCGGCCGAGCACGCGGTGCAGATACTCCCAGAAGAAGATCGCCTTGAACTCGTCCAGCGACATGCCCCGGTTCACCTTCCGGTATTCGGGGTAGGCCTTGTAGGCTTCGAACTCGGCGTGCCACGCGGCGTCGTCGAGCGGCGGCACGACGCCCGAGATCGGCTCCCACCGCACCATCGACAGGCCGGATTCGGTGAGCCGCGTGATGCCGCCGACGACGACCATCGCGAAGACGAGCGCGGCGACGGCATAGAGCCAGAGCGCGACGGCACGGGGACGGGCAGAGGAAACCATGCGCTGCCGATTAGGCCAAGGCGCGGGCCGCGCCAAGCGGCTACTATGACGCGGCCTCGCGCACCACCCAGTCGCGGAAGCGGGCGAGGGCTTCGCCGCCGCCGGTTTCGGGATAGACGAGATAGTAAGCGTCGTCCCGCGAGAGCGGCAGGTCGAAGGGCGAGACGAGCGTGCCCGCCGCAAGCTCGGGCTCGATGAGGAAGCTCGGGATGAGCGCGATGCCGACGCCCGCGGCGGC
>JACFNY010000452.1 GCA_019454625.1 Sphingomonadaceae bacterium | reverse complement strand
GCGGGCTGGTCGCGGCGTGGTGCGATATTCTCGATCACCGGGGCAACGTGGCCGGCACGCGCGACGTGCTGGCCCTCGCCGCGCGGCTCCGGATCGACGTGGTGCGTGCGAACGCATCGGTCCCGGCGCTGCATCGGCCACAGCGGGAACCGGTGCTCGCCGATTGCGCCTAGAGGCTGTTTTTTAGGCGCAGCAGCCGCCCGGCTTGTTCAGAATCCGTTCCGGGGTTGCTAGATTGCCGGCGTGTCCGCCGTGCGCAAGATCATCCATATCGACATGGACGCCTTCTATGCGTCGGTGGAGCAGCGCGACGATCCGGCGCTCCGGGGGAAGCCCGTCGCCGTCGGCCACGGCGCCGCGCGGGGCGTCGTCGCGGCGGCGAGCTACGAGGCGCGCGCATTCGGCGTCCGCTCGGCCATGCCGTCCGTCTCCGCGCTTCGGCGCTGCCCGCACCTCATCTTCGTGCGGCCGCGCTTCGACGTGTACCGCGCCGTCTCGAAGCAGATCCACGCGATCTTCGCCGACTACACCGATCTCATCCAGCCGCTCTCGCTCGACGAAGCCTATCTCGACGTGACCGCGAACCGCCGCGGCATCGCGACCGCGTGGGAGACCGCGAAGGAGATTCGGGCACGCATCCTTGCCGAAACCGGCCTCACCGCATCCGCGGGCGTCTCCTACAACAAGTTTCTCGCCAAGCTCGCCTCCGACCAGCGCAAGCCGAACGGCCAGTTCGCCGTCACGCCCGAGATGGGCGCGGCGTGGGTCGAAACGCTTCCCGTCGCGCGCTTCCACGGCGTCGGGCCGGTCACGGCGGCGAAGATGAAGCGGCTCGGCATCGAGACCGGCCTCGACCTCCGCGAAAAGCCCCTCGCCTTCCTCAGGCAGCATTTCGGAAGCGCGGCGGAATGGTATCACGCGATCGCGCGCGGCGAGGACAACCGGCCCGTCGATCCCGACCGGGTCCGCAAGTCCTCGGGCAGCGAGACGACGTTCGACCGCGATCTCACCGGCGACGCGGAGATCGAGACCGGCGTGCTCGGGCAGGCCGACGAGGTCTGGGCATGGTGCGAGAAGGCGCAGGCGTTCGGGCGCACCGTCACGGTCAAGGTGAAGTATCAGGATTTCACGCAAGTGACGCGCAGCCGCAGCGACTCTGCGCCCGTCACCAGCCGGGAGCGACTGCACGAGCTCAGCCTCGCCCTGATCCGCAGCGTGCTGCCCACGCGCAAGGGCATACGGCTCGTCGGCGTCACGATCTCGAACTTCGCGGCCTCCGACGCGGACGCCGCACCGCTGCCGCTGTTCTAGAGCGCCTCGTCGAGCCTCGGCCGGAACAGCATCGGCCCGTAGGCGAGCAGGAACAGGATGAACGCGCCCGCCCAGAGCGTGCCGGCCGCCTCGATCCCGACGCGGTGATCGACGAGCCCGAGCGAGGCGGCGACGCGCAGCAGCGCGCCGAGGGTGACGCACGCATAGGCCGCCGTCGTCGCCGGTCCCGCCTTCAGCGCGCGGCCGGTGTGGCCGAGCGTGGCGCGTGTCATCACCGCGAGGATCATCGACGCCATCGCCCCCGCCGTCAGCGCGTGGATCGCCGCGGTGCGCGGGACGGCGGCGTCGAGCACGCTCCAGCCGAGCAGCAGCAGGCCGACCGGCACCCACAGGTAGCCGACGTGCAGGACCGCCACGATCGGAT
>JACFNY010000011.1 GCA_019454625.1 Sphingomonadaceae bacterium | reverse complement strand
GCGCGAACGTCATCTTCATCGTTGTCGACAACGGCCAGTACGGCACGATCCGGATGCACCAGGCGCGCGACTTCCCGGGGCGGCAATCGGGCACGGCGCTGGCGAACCCGGATTTCGCGGCCTTCGCGCGCAGCTTCGGCTGCCACGGCGAAACCGTGGAGCGTGACGATGACTTCCCCGCCGCGCTCGCCCGCGCCCGCGAAAGCGGCGTGCCCGCGCTCATCTGCGTGAAGACAGACCCGCGCGAGATCGCTCCCGGCAGGCGGCTGGACGAGACGGTATGACACGACTGACCGATGTCGAAGTCGAGGCGCTCGCGTTCCTCGACGATGCCCACGCGTCCATGCTCGCTGCGATCGAAAGCTGGGCGGCGATCAACACGGGCAGCCGCAATCTCATGGGTCTCGCGCAGTACGCGGATGTGCTCAGCGAAGTCTTCGCGCCGCTCGGCGGCGAAATCCGCCGCGTGCCGCCCGCGCCCGTGGAGGCGGTGGACGCGGCGGGGCGCACCTATGCGCTGGCGCACGGCGACAATCTCCATATCGTCATGGACCGCCCGGCGAACAAGCGCGCGCTGCTCACCGGCCACATGGATACGGTGTTCCCGGCCGATCACCCGTTCCAGGCGCTGCGCTGGCTGGCGGACGGCGTGCTGAACGGCCCCGGCGTCGCTGACATGAAGGGCGGCATCGCCGTCATGCTCTGGGCGCTCAAATGCTTCGAAGCGTCGCCGTTCGCGTCGCAGCTCGGCTGGGAGATCGTGCTCAACAGCGACGAGGAGGTGTCCTCGCTCGGCTCCGGGCCGCTGCTCGCCGAAGCGGGGCGGCGCTGCCAGATCGGGCTCACCTTCGAGCCCGCCTCGCTGCCGGACGGCACGCTCGCGGGTGCGCGCAAGGGCAGCGGCAACTTCGCCGCCGCCGTCGCCGGAAAGGCCGCTCACGCCGGGCGCAACCCGGAGGAAGGCCGCAACGCGGTGATCGCCGCCGCCGATCTCGCGCTCCGGCTCGATGCCCTGAAAGGTCCGACGCTTTCGGTGAACGTCGCGAAAATGGACGGTGGCGGGCCGAACAACGTGGTGCCCGATACCGCCGTGCTGCGCTGGAACATGCGCCCCTCGACCTTCGAGGATCAGCACCGCGCCTCCCACGCCGTCGCCGACGCGATCAGCGCCGTTGCGGCCGCGCACGACGTCTCCATCCAGCTTTCCGGCGGTTTTGCCCGTCCGCCGAAGCCGATGGACGCGCACCAGCGGAAACTCTTCGATCTCGTGCGCGCCTGCGGCCTCGATCTCGGTCTCGACATCGGCTGGCGCGACACCGGCGGCGTCTGCGACGGCAACAATCTTGCTGCGGCGGGGCTTGCGGTCGTCGACACGCTTGGAGTACGAGGTGGCTCGATCCACTCGGATCAAGAGTATCTGCTTACCGCGTCCCTTGTTGAAAGGGCGCGGCTGTCGGCACTGATCCTGATGCGTCTCGCGCAGGGTGCCTGGGACGGCCACGGGGCCTGATCGGCGCCGGATCCGTGTCCGGACCGATATCGTCCCCGACAACCCGACAACACGTGTGAAGGCGGGGCCGCGCCGGGGGAGATATTATGGTCTGGTTCATTCGGCCCGCGCGCGCGGACGATGTCGATGCCCTGCTCGTGCTTGCCGGGCAGACGGGCGGCGGTTTTACCAACCTGCCGCCGGACCGTGAGGCGCTCGCGCGCCGCATCGGCTGGAGCTGCGAGAGCTTCGCGCGTGAAGGCGCGCTGCCGCAGGATGAGCTTTACATGCTGCTGATGGAGGAGGCGGAGACGGGCCGCATCGGCGGCAGCGCGATGATCTTCTCGCGACTCGGCGGCGAATGGCCGTTCTACACCTACAAGCTCGCCACCGTGAACCAGACCTCGAAGGAACTCGGGCGCAACATCACGATGGAGGTGCTGCACCTCACCAACGACTTCAACGGCGCTGCGGAGGTCGGCGGGCTGTTCCTGCTGCCGGAGCTTCGTGCCGAGGGGCTCGGGCGCCTGCTCGCGCGCAGCCGCTACCTGTTCATGGCGCGGCACCGCGCGCGCTTCCCGACGCGCGTCGTCGCCGAGCTTCGTGGCTGGCACGACGCGGAGGGCAATTCGCCGTTCTGGGACGGGCTCGGCCGCAAGTTCTTCGAGATGCCCTTCCAGGAGGCGGACCGCTTCAATTCGCTGCACGGCAACCAGTTCATCGCCGACCTGATGCCCAAGTACCCGATCTACACCGCGCTTCTCCCCGAGGAAGCGCGCGCGGTGATCGGAAAGCCGCACGACACCGGCGTCCCCGCGCTGAAGCTGCTGGAAAAGGAGGGCTTCATCTACGAAGGCTATGTTGACATCTTCGACGGCGGTCCCACCGTCTTCGGCTACATTGACAACATCCGCACCGTCCGGCAGTCCCGCGAACTCCCCGTCGCCGACACCGCGCTCGGCGAGGGCGGGACGGTGACGTCGCTCCTCGCGAAGGGAACGCTGCAAGACTTCCGCGCGTGGCAGAGCAGCGCCGCGGAAACCGCGCAGGGCCTGTCGCTCACCGCCTCGGAAACCGAACTGCACGGTCTTCACGCCGGGGAGACGATCAGCCATGTCGCGGCCTGAGATCGTTTCGACCGACCCGTCCACCGGCGAGGTCGTCTGGCGCGGTCCGATCGCAAGCGCCGAGGACGTGAACCGCGCCGTCGTCTCCGCGCGCGCCGCGCAGCCGGGGTGGGAGGCGGTGCGCCTCTCCGACCGTGTCGAACTGATGCGCCGGTACCAGAACATCGTGCGCGACCGCGGCGATGCGCTGGCGACGATGATTTCGCGCGAGACCGGCAAGCCCTTCTGGGAAACGAAGACCGAGGTGCAGAGCGTCATCGCCAAGGTCGACATCTCGCTCACCGCCTATCAGGAGCGCACGGGTAGCCGGAAAAAAGACGGCGAGGGCTTTACGCAGCAGCTTCGCCACCGCCCGCACGGCGTGCTCGCGGTGCTCGGCCCCTACAACTTCCCGGCGCACCTGCCGAACGGCCACATCGTGCCCGCGCTTCTCGCGGGCAATGCGGTCGTGCTGAAGCCCTCCGAGCTGACGCCCGGCACGGCGGTGCTGATACGCGAATGCTGGATGCAGGCCGGGCTTCCCGAAGGCGCGCTGGAGATCGTGCAGGGCGGCGGCGATGTCGGCCGCGCGCTCGCGGGGCATGAAGGCATCGACGGGCTGCTCTTCACGGGAAGCGCCGCAACGGGCCACGCGCTCGCCCGCCAGTTCGCCGAGACACCGCACAAGATCCTCGCGCTCGAAATGGGCGGCAACAACCCGCTCGTCGTATGGGACGTGCACTCTACGGACCTGCCTGCCGCCGCCGCGCTCGTCATCCAGTCCGCCTATATCTCCGCCGGGCAGCGCTGCACCTGCGCGCGCCGCCTGATCGTCGAGGAGGGGAAGCACGAAGGGCTCCTCGAACACCTGACGGCGCTCATCGACAAGCTCATCGTCGGTGCGCCGTTTGACGAGCCGCAGCCGTTCATGGGACCGGTCGTCGACAACCGCGCGGCGGACAGGCTTCTGGATCAGGTCGCGGCACTTACGGCCAAGGGCGCTGTAGCCATCCGGCCGCTGACCCGGAGCGTACCTGACCGGCCCTTCCTCACCCCCGCGCTTCTTGACGTGACGGAGGTTCCGCACCGCCCCGACGAGGAGATGTTCGGCCCCGTGCTGCAATTGATCCGTGTGCCGGACTTCTCCGCGGCGATGATGGAGGCGAACAACACGCGCTTCGGCCTTTCCGCTGGACTCATCGGCGGCGATCAGGCGCTTTACGACCGCTTCTGGTCGGGCGCCCGCGCGGGCATCGTCAACTGGAACCGGCCCACGACGGGCGCAGCGTCGAACGCGCCGTTCGGCGGCGTCGGCGCGAGCGGCAACCACCGGCCGAGCGCTTACTACGCGGCGGACTACTGTGCGTTTCCGGTCGCGAGCCTTGAGGAGACCAAGGTGCGCGGCGCGATCACGACGGGCCTGAGGGTCGACGAGGCATGACCATGATCGAGGTGAACTTCGACGGGCTGATCGGCCCGTCGCACAATTACGCCGGTCTCAGCCTCGGCAACATCGCCAGCGCGAAGAACGCGGGCGGGGTGTCGCTGCCACGCGCCGCCGCCTTGCAGGGGCTTGCGAAGATGCGGTTTCTCATGTCGCTCGGGCTGCGACAGGGCTTCTTCCTGCCGCATGAGCGCCCGAATGCGGCGTGGCTTCGAACGCTCGGTTTCTCGGGCACGGATGCGGAGGTCTGCGCCGCGGCGTTTGCGGCCGACCCCGTGCTGTTCCGCAACGCCATGTCGGCCTCTTCGATGTGGACGGCGAATGCCGGAACGGTGTCGCCCGCACCCGACACGGCGGACGGACGCGTGCACGTCACCGCCGCCAATCTCTCTACGATGGCGCATCGCAGCATCGAGCACACGGAAACGTACCGGCAACTTGCGACGATGTTCGCGGACAGCCGCTACTTCGACGTCCATGCCGCCGTGCCTGGCTAGTTCGGTGTCGAAGGTGCGGCGATCTTCATGCGCCTGTTCGCGTCGCTTGGGCAGAAGGGCGTGGAGGTCTTCATCTACGGCGAGGACCGGCAGGGCCGCTTTCCCTCGCGGCAGGACCGGCGCGCCTCGGAGGCCGTGGCGCGGCTGAACGCCGTGGGGGACGCGATCTTCTGGCCGCAAGCGGATGCGGCGATTCAGGCGGGGGCGTTCCACAACGATGTCGTCGCGGTCGCGAACGAGCGGGTGCTGTTCGCGCATGAGCAGGCGTTCGAGGACAAGGAGGCGCTCTATGCGGAGCTGCGCCGCCGCTTGCCCGAGGTCGAGATCGTCGAAGTCCCGGCAAGCGCGGTCAGTCTTGAGGACGCCATCGGTTCTTACCTGTTCAACTCCCAGCTCGTGACGCTGCCCTCCGGCGAGATGGTGCTCGTGCTGCCGAAGGAGAGCGAGGAGAACGCGCGCGTGAAGGCGTGGCTCGACGCCATGCTCGCGGGCAACGGTCCGATCCGTGCCTGCCATTTCATCGACGTGCGCGAATCCATGAAGAACGGCGGCGGCCCGGCGTGCCTGCGCCTGCGCGTCGCAGTGAGCGAGGCGGCGCTCGCCGCGATCGACCGGCGCTTCCTGCTCGACGATGCGAAGGCGGACGCGCTCGAACGGCTGGTGGAGTCGCACTGGCCGGAAAGCATCGCGTCCGACGACCTGGGCAATCCCGCGCTGTGGGAAACCGCATGGGAAGCGCGGCGCGCGCTGTTTCAGCTGCTGGAGCTGGCGTAAGCCTCGCCCATGCGGCGGACGGCGGCGATCTTCGTGTTGAAGGCGCTCCAGTCGTCGGCTTCGTCGATGGGCTTCCAGATCGCTTCCACCTCGTCGATCAGCATCGTGCAGGGCGCGGGGTCCGACCAGTAGGGGTGCGCGCAGTCGTCGGCGGAGGTGTAGGCGGAAACCGCGGTGCGGAAGGCGCCGAACGGTGCCGTGTCGTAGATCGGGTCCGCTGTGCTCGGCCCGCGCCTGCGCCCGCCGCGCCAGTCGAACCAGAAGCGGTCGGGGGCGATGTCGCTCGCGCCGAGCGCGGCTTCGATGGCAAGCGCCAGCGCCTCGTCGGACTTCGCGTCCTGCGGCTTCACGCCGAGCCGCCACAGGTAGCGTTCGGCGAGCGCGGCCTCGTAGCGTTCGGGGAAGGTCTTGAGCGCGGGGATCAGGCTTTCGGGCTGCGCGACGGTGCGCAGCGCGAGCGCGAGCTGGTGGAGGTTCCATTGCAGCGCTTCGGCCTGCCGTCCGAAGCTGTAGAGGCCGAAGTTGTCGAAGTAGGCGGCGGTGAACGAATCGTCCCAGCGGGGGGCGAAGCGCCAGGGGCCGTAGTCGAAGCTTTCACCTGTGATGTTGATGTTGTCACTATTGAGGACGCCGTGGACGAAGCCAGCGGCGCGCCAGCTTGCCGCGAGCCGGGCGGCGCCCGCCACGGCATGGTCCATCAGCGCCGCACAGGGATCGTCGTGCGTGCCGCCGACGAAGTGGCGCAGGCAATAGTCGACGAGCGGCGGGATCGCGTCCGGCTGCTTGAGATAGGCAAGGCGCTGGAAGGTGCCGTAGCGGATATGGCTGTGGCTGAGGCGGACGAGCACGGAGGAGCGCGTCGGCGAGGGCTCGTCGCCGCGCGTCAGCGCTTCGCCGGTCTCGATCAGCGAGAAGCTCTTCGACGTATGGACGCCGAGCGCCTCCAGCATCTCGGTCGCCAGCACCTCGCGCACGCCGCCCTTCAGCGTCAGCCGCCCGTCGCCGAAGCGGCTGTAGGGCGTCCGGCCCGATCCCTTGGTGCCGAGGTCGAGCAGGCGGTCCGCGCCGTCGCGCATCTGCGCGAACAGGAAGCCGCGCCCGTCGCCGATGTCGGGGTTGTAGGTGCGGAACTGGTGGCCGTGATAGCGCAGCGCCAGCGGCTGCGGCAGGTTGCCGGGCAGCGGCGCGAAGCGGCCGAAGTGCCGGACCCAGTCTTCGTCCGCAAGGTCGCCGAGGCCCACCGTTTCGGCATGGCGCCGGTTCCGGAAACGCAGGATCGCCTGCGGGAAATCCGCGGCCCGGACGGGGTCGTAATAGTCGGGACCGAGTTCGAGGATCGCGGGATCGGGCCGGTACGACGCGCCCGTCATGCCCCGTGCGTGTGCGGCAGGCCGCAGGCGCAGCGCACGTAGCGGATCGTTTCCGTTTCCACGCGCCTGCGCTGTTCATCGTCGACGCCGGGCGCGAACGCGATGTCGAGCGCCGCGCCGACGACGGCGTAGGTCAGCTCCGCCGCGATCCGGGTGTCGACGTCGGTGAGGTCGTACTTCTTCGCCATCGCACGGTACTGGTTCTCGCACCACGCCGAGACGACCTCGTGCGAGGCGCGGTAGAACGGCTCGGCATCGGGGTTCGATTTCAGGCCCATCTTGCCGTGGCCCGCCGTGCTCGCACAGTTGGCGTTGACGATGTTTTCCCACGATTTCTGCGTGGCGCAGTAATCGAAGCAGCGCTGGATGGTGATGCCGGGTTCGAGGTCTTCCAGCCGGTCGCCGGCTTCCATAGCGGCGCACATGCGCTCGCCGTACATGCGGCCCAGCTCTTCGAGCAGGCTGCGCTTCGAGCCGAAGTGATAGAAGATCGAGCCTTCCGAAACGTCCGCCGCGCGGGCGATGTCGGCCGTGCCGGTTTTCGCGAAGCCCTGCGTGGAAAACAGGTGGTTCGCCGCTTCCAGCACGCGCTGGCGCGTTTCCGCCGGATCATACCGCCGCGATCGGCTTTCCGCTATGCGCGTCGCCATAAACCTCATCACCCTCCCGCAGTTGACACCGATGATATGGGAACTTTTGAGTGAGAGTCAAAAGATTCGTGTCAACCGATCTGGCGTTCGAGGTGCTGCGCCAGATATTCGAGCGTCGCGATGCGGCGGTAGAGCCCGCTGTCGGTGATGGCTTTCATCCGGAAGAATTGCTGCATGTGCGGGAAATGCAGGTCGAGCACACGCCCGAGGAAGGCGGGCGTCAGCAGGCCGCCGTGCTCGTCCGGGACGGACCCGAGACGCCGCCGGACCGCGTAGCTGCGCTGGCGGAGCCACGGCGGGCGCACGCGCGTGCCGAGCTCGTTCATGCGGTGCGACAGCGTCGGCGGGCGGTCGAAGCTGTAGCCGTAGTCCGAAGGATAGGCGGCGAGCACCGGGTCGATGTGCGTGAGCAGCGCGGCCTCGAAGCGGCCCGCGTTCTTGAGCGCGATCGGCAGTTGCAGCGCGCCCGCGACGACCTCGTGATCGAAGAACGGCATGAAATAGGCGCCTTGCCGCCCGACGAGGCTGATCTCCCGGCCGAAGAAGGCGCGGCAGCGCATTCGCGGATAGAGCTGCTCGATCAGCGTGCGGCGCAGCTTGCCCGTGTGGCCGGGCTTCTCCAGCGCGGCGAGCGCCTTCGCTTCCAGCCGATCGAGGAAGCCGCGCGGGTCGAACACGCCGGTCACGTCGCTCAGCGTGTAGCGCGCGAAGAAGGCGCCCATCACCTGCCGCGCCGTCAGCGCGCGGTCGGGCAGGTAGAAGAAGTTGCGGAACACCTCGCCGCACCCGCCGGAGACCGCAAGCTGGCCGCCTTCCTGGCGCTTGTGCCGGGCATGGGCGTTGCCGCCGTTGTCGAACAGCCCGCCGTCGGTGACGAGCGCGTCGGTCTCGTGGAAGTTCCGCGCCACGATCGCCGGGAAGTCGTCGGGCGTGATGCGCGCGAAGGAGGCCTTCTCGAACGGCTCGAAGCGGAAGCCCTCGCGCTCGGCGATGTGCCGCGCCACCTCGACGTCTCCGTCGCCGGGGCTGCCGTAGACGTAGACGTGCGGGCTGACCCCGGCGTCGCGCAGCAGCGCCAGCGCAAGGCGGCTGTCGAGCCCGCCGGAGAGCGGGCACTGCATCCTGTCGCCGAACGCCTCCGCGTAGATGCGCGCCGCCCCGCGCAGCCGCTCGGCCTGCGCGGCGATGCGCGTCCCGATCGGCGTCGCGGAGACGCGCTCCGGCAGCGGCTTCGACACCGGCGCGCGCGCGGTCGTGGCGCCGAGCTCCATCTGCGCGTCGGGGCCGAGCCGCTTCAGCTCGCCGAGGACGGTGTCGTCGCCGGTCGGGAAGACGTTGAAGGCGAACTCGTAGACGCCCTGCGGATCGAAGGTGACGCGGTCGAGGCTTTTCGCGGCGGCGAGGAAGCTTGTGGAGACGACATCCCAGTCGGCGTCGTGGAAGAGCTGGAAGGCGCCGAAGAAATCGGTGAAGGCATAGGTTCGCCCGGCCTTGTGGACGAGCGCGGCGAACTGGCCCGTGGTGTTCGACCAGTCCTCGAACGGGAAGCGGAAGTCCGCGAGCAGCGCGCGCAGCGCCGCCTCGCCGAACCTGCCGCCGTGGATCAGCGTGCCCGCGACCGCGATGAAATCGTCACCGTCGCGATGAAAGCAGGCATGGCTGTCGTGGGTGCTGCCGTGGATCGGCGCGGCGTGGAAACCGGCGTGCGCGGCCGTGTGCAGCGGCGTGAACCGGCTGAAACCGTGCAGGCGGAACTGCGCCTCGGCGGCGGTGATGCGCGCCTCGTCGGCGTGTTCCTCCGTCAGTCGGCACAGATAGAAGCCGCCCATGCCGTCCCGTTTCCTTGTTCGCGCCCCTTGGCGCATCCGTGGCGAATGCCGCCTGATCGTTAATTTTCGGCGCTTTGTCACGCCTTTATCGGTGTTTCAACACTGCTATAAGCCGAAACCATGTCCGTGACGCCGCCTTCCAGCCGGCCCCGCCTGCTGCACCTGCATTCGACCTTCGCGCTGGGCGGCAAGGAAGCGCGCGCCGTGCGCCTGATGAACGCGTTCGGCGACGCCTGCGCGCACGACATCGTGAGCGCGGTGCCGGACGCCGAGGGGGCCGCCCGGCAGATCGCTCCCGACGTGGACGCGCGCGTGCTCCGGGATTTCCCGCCGCTCGCCGGACGGCTGACGCCCGGCAAGCTGAAGGCGATCGGCGCGGCGATCGCGCGCGGCAACTACGACCTCGTGCTCACCTACAACTGGGGGGCGCTCGACGGCGTGATGGCGAACCGGCTGTTCGCGCGCCGGCCGCTCGTCCACCACGAGGACGGCTTCAACGACGACGAGGCGGTGCGGCAGAAACCCGCGCGCGTGCTCTACCGGCGCCTCGCGCTGCCCTCGGCAAGCGCGCTCGTCGTCCCCTCGCAGGTGCTGGAGCGGATCGCGCTCGGCTCGTGGAAACAGCCGCGCGCCCGTGTCGTGCGCATTCCGAACGGCATCGACAGCGCGCTGTTCTCCGCGCCGCCGCCCGCGGATAGCATCCCGGGCTTCGCGCGGCGCGAAGGCGAGGTCGTGGTGGGCACGCTCGCGGGCCTGCGCAAGGTGAAGAACCTGCCGCGCCTCGTCCGCGCCTTCGCGGCGGCGACGCGCATCGTCTCCGTGCCCGCGCGCCTCGTCATCGTCGGCGAAGGGCCGGAGCGGGAGACGATCCTCGCCGCCGCAGCGGACGCGGGCGTCGCCGACCGGCTTCTCATGCCGGGGTTCATCGGCAGGCCCGAGACCTGCGTCGGCCATTTCGACATCTTCGCGCTGTCGTCCGACAGCGAGCAGTTCCCCCTGAGCCTCGTCGAGGCGATGGCGGCGGGCCTTCCCGCGGTCGCCACCGATGTGGGGGACGTTCGCGCCATCGTTTCCGAACGCAACCGGCCGATGATCGCGCGTGTCGACGACGACATGGTGTTCGCGAGGCTGCTCGCGCGCATGATCGGCGATCCGCTGCTGCGCGCCGAGCTCGGCGCAGCGAACCGCGCGCGCGTGGTCGCCGAGTACGACGAGGCGGTGATGGTGGCGCGCTACCGCGAGATCTATGCCCGCGCGATGGGCGCCGCGATGGACGCTACGTGAGGGTCGCCGCCTAACGGTTCAGGCGGTCGCGGCTTCCCGGCGCGCCGGCTTCGCGGCCGAGCGCTCGAACACCAGCCCGCAGCGATTGCCGATCACCCAGACGACGCGCGCGTCGAGCTTGCCGGTGGTCTCGGTTTCGAACCGGATGCGCGTGCCCTCCTCGGGCGGCGACGGCAGCTCGATCATGGCGCCGCCCGTGGAAATGTTGCGGACGGCGACCGTGCTGCGCCGCCGGCCGACGGTGATCGCCCCGGACATGCGGGTGGAAACCCGTCCGCGCGCATCGCCTTCGTCGATCATTCCGGTTCTCCCCCTGCCTTGATGCAACTCGTTCTGTTCTTCGTCGCCAACGCCCCTCCGGCCGCGTTTCCGGCAGGTTTGCGGCGGCGACTTCGGAGGACGCAGTCGCCGCCGCCGGGGTGTGGCCGCGATCGGTTGAGAGGAACAGGATCGCGGCCGAACGTGTTGGCGTTTCGTTCTGTGGGACAGGAAATCGGATGAACGGTTCGGGCGGAAGTAAAAACCGGTTGCCGGACTCCAACCTTGCGGTAGATTCGGCCTTGCGCCTCGCTTTGGTGACGGTGTCGTCACGGGCGGCGGGCGGCTGGTTGTAACCGTTACATCGGAGGTTTCGGCGAGGTTCCGGGAGCGCTGAACTTTCCCGTGAAATCATGCGCCTGCGCTTTTTAACGGAATGTTAGGACGTTTCCGGCTCGTAACAATCAGGGGAACGGTCGCGTTGCGGCAACGGCTGGGGGGAGGGAGGTCTTTTGATGCACCACGACCCGATCCATCCGGGCGACGCCGTGCGGCGGAAGGTGGACGCGGAACTCGAGGCGATCGAGGCCGATCCGGCGTTCCAGCGGGCGCCCGTGATGCGGCGGCTGCTTCGCTTCCTCGTCACGGAAACGCTCGCGGGGCGCGGCGACAAGCTGAAGTCCTACGCCATCGCGGTCGAGGCGCTCGGGCGCGAGGCGGATTTCGATCCGCAGACCGATTCCTATCCCCGCGTTCAGGTCGCGCGCCTGCGCAAGCTGCTGGACGCGCACTACGCGCACGCGGCGCCCGCGGGCGGCATCCAGATCCGCGTGCCGAGCGGCGGCTATGCGGTCGAATTCGTCGGCGAGGCGCCGGCCCCGCCGGCGCCCGAGATCCCCGGGCCGAAAGCAAGCACGGTGCGCTATGCCGCGCTCGGCGTCGCGGCGCTCGCGGTCCTGCTGGCGGCGCTGTTCCTGTGGCGCACGGGCGGGAACCCCTGGCGCGTCCGCAACTTCCCGACGATCTATCTGGCGCCCGCGACCGCGCTCGACGCGGCGCAGCCGCAGCGCGACGCGGCCGTCGATCTCGCCGCGAGCCTCGGGGAGGGACTCGACCGCTTCACCGCCATTGATGTCGTCCGCACGCCGTCGCCCGGCACCGACTACCGGATCGACACGACGCTTCGCGCCGTGCCCGGCGGCACGCGCATCAACATCACGCTCACCAGCCTCGGCACCGGCCGCGTGGTCTGGTCGCGTTCGGGCCTGCGCGCGCCCGTCGAGGGCAGGCTGTTCGACGTTGACGAGGTGGCCGCGACCGTGAGCGCGCGGCTCGCGCAGCCCTCGGGCGTCATCCACAACGACGGCGACCAGCGCGACATCGACATCGACACGCCCTACGGCTGCTGGCTGGCGCTGAGGGCCTACTGGCGCATGATGCCGCCGGAGGACGAACCGGCGGTTCGCGGCTGCGTGATGAAGTGGAGAGCGGGAGACCCCAAGTCGGCGATGGCGCACGGCGCCCGGTCGTGGTTCATGGCGCAGGATGCGCTGAAGCTCTCCGGCAAGGAACGCGCGGACCTGCTGGCGCAGGCGCACGGCGAGGCGCTGAAATCGGTCGAGCTGCAACCCAACGATCCAGGCGCGCAATATTCGGTGATGCGGAGCTCGCTCTATCTCGGGCTCGACCGGCAGGCGCGCGCCGCGGCGGACCGTGTCGTCTACTACAACGGCAACAACCCGGAATTCATGGCCGGGGTCGGCATGTTCAAGATCATGATGGGCGACGCCGACGGCGAGGCGGTGCTGCGCAAGGCGCTTTCGCTTCACGCCAACCCGCCGCAATGGGTGCAGTCGGGATTGTTCTTCGCGGCGGTCGCGCGCGACGATGCCGACGCCGCGCTGTCCGCCGCCGAGGATTTCCAGTCGCCCTCCGGGCCGCCGTTGCAGCACGCCATGCTGGCGATGGCGCTCGCCCGCGCCGGGCGGGCGGCGGAGGCGCGCGGCGAGTGGGACCGGGTCGTGGCCGCCGATCCGCATTATGCCGAGAACCCGGAGAGCATTTTCGACCCGCTGCCGCTCGCGCCGCACGTGCTCGAACGGAGCATCGCATGGCTGCGGCTGGTCAGCGGCGCCTGACCGGCCGCGGATGCCTCACGCGGCTTTCCGCGCTGCGAGCCATTCGTCGAAATACGCCTCCAGCACGTCGAGCGGCACCGCGCCGTTTTCGAGAACCGCGTCGTGGAAGGCGCGGATGTCGAACGTGTCCCCCAGTGCCGCCTCCGCGCGGGCGCGCAGCTCGCGGAACTTGAGCTCGCCGATCTTGTAGGCGAGCGCCTGCCCCGGCCACGTGATGTAGCGGTTCACCTCGGCGTCGACGTTCGCCGCGGAGAGCGCGGTGTTCTCCAGCATGAAGTCCACCGCCTGCTGCTTGGTCCAGCCCCTGGCGTGGATGCCGGTGTCGACGACGAGGCGGCAGGCCCGCCACATCTCGTAGGAGAGGCGGCCCATGTTCTTCTCCGGCGTGTCGTAGAGGCCCATCTCGATGCCGAGGCGTTCGGAGTAGAGGCCCCAGCCTTCCACGAACGCGGTGAAGAACGCGCCGTGCTTGCGGAAATCGTGGAGGTCGAGCTCCTGCTGGAGCGCGATCTGGAGGTGGTGGCCGGGCACCGCCTCATGGACGCCGAGCGACGGCAGCTCGAACAGCGGGCGCTGGTCGAGCTCGGTGAGGTTGACGCGGTAGACGCCAGCGCGGCCCGCGGCGATGGCGCCGGGCTCGTAATAGGCGGTGGTGTTGCCCGCCGCCTGATCGTCGGGGATCGGCAGCACCGTGTAGGGCAGGCGCGGCAGGCGCCCGAACAGCTTCGGCAAATGGCCGTCGACGGTCTTGGCGAGCGCGCCCGCGCGCAGCATCAGCTCCTCGCCGGTCTTCGCGTAATATCGCGGGTCGGTGCGCAGCATGGCGATGTAGGCCTTGCGGTCGCCCTTGAAGCCCGACTTTTGCACCACGGCGTCCATTTCGGCGCGGATGCGCGCGACCTCGCTGAGGCCGAGCCGGTGAATCTCCTCCGCCGTCCGCTCCGTCGTCGTCTGCTGGCGGATGCGGTAGGCGTAATAGGCAGCGCCGTCCTTGGTCGCCGCTATGCCGACGCTCTTGCGGCACCTGGGCGCGTATTCGGACGTGTAGAATTTCAGGAAATCGCGGTAGGCGGGCGTCACCACGGTCTCCACGGCTTTTGCCGCGCGCGCCTTCAGCGCCTGCCAGTCGCCCTCCGGAATCGTCGCAGGCTTCGCGCGGAACGGGTACATGAAGCTGCTCTGCCCGGCGCTCGGCGCGATGCGGCCTTCGATCGTCTTCTCGAAGCCCGCCATCGGCACGCACGGCTGCGTGAAGCCTTCGGCGATGGCGCGGCGGGTGACGGCGATGCCGTCGGCGTTCTGCCTGCCGTAGGCTTCGAGGCGGCCGACGTAGCTTTCGTAGTCCGCCTTGTTGAAGAACGGGGAGTCGTCGGCAAGGCCCGCGAACGCCATGTGCCAGCCGTAGCGGTTGGTGAACAGCACGGTGCGTTCCTGCCCGAACGCCGCGCCCTCGACGCTGCTTTCGAGGCTGCGCCTGAGGATGCGATAGTCGATGCGGTCGGCCTTCGGCAGCGCGTCGATGGAAATGGCGTCGAGGCGTTTCAGGAACGCCTTGTCCGCGGCGAGGCGGCGCTCGTATCCAGCAAGCGAGATGTCGTCGAGCCTGCCGTCGCCGCGCCGGTCGCCGAGGCTGGTGGCGAGGCGCGGGTTCTCGGCGAGCGTCATCTGCCAGATGTCGTCGCGCAGCTTCGTGAAGTCGGCGGCGGGCGCCGCCCATGCGCCGGGTGCGGCGACAGACAGGCCGATCGCGATGAGGCCGGGTTTCATGTGGGTCTCCCTTTTTATATGGGTCCCTTGGGGATGCTGTTATACGCCCGCACGATAGGGTGGGCGCGGGGGAGTGCAAGATGACGATTTCGGAAGACGCGGAGCCCGAGGCGATCCACATGACGGAGGACCGCCGCTTCCTCGGGCACCCGGTCGGGCTCGGCTATCTCGCCTTCACCGAGGCGTGGGAGCGCTTCTCCTTCTACGGGATGCAGGCGCTGCTCGTGCTCTACATGACGAAGGGGCTTCTGCTTCCGGGGCATGTCGAGAGCGTGGCGCTGTTCCGGCCGTTCAGCGCGCTCTACGGTGGCATCGAGGGGCAGGCGCTCGCCTCGGCGATCTTCGGCACCTATGCGGCGAGTGTACCTGACGCCGATCCTCGGCGGCTTCCTCGCCGACCGCGTGCTTGGCAAGCGGCGCACGGTGCTGCTCGGCGCGGTGACGATGGCGCTCGGCCATTTCCTGATGGCGTTCGAGGCGGCGTTCCTGTTCGCGCTGCTCTGCCTGGTGCTCGGCAGCGGCATGTTCAAGGGCAACATCGCGAGCCAGGTCGGCGCGCTCTACGGCCCCGGCGACCTCAGGCGCGCGGATGCCTTCCAGATCTTCTACCTCGGCATCAACGCGGGCGTCATCGCCTCGCCGCTCGTCGTCGGCACGCTCGGCGAGACGGTCGGCTGGCACTGGGGCTTCGGCGCGGCGGGGGTCGGTATGCTGATCGCGCTTGGAATCTACCTCGCCGGGCAGAAGCACCTGCCGCGCGAGCATTTCGCGCCGCAGGGCAAGCGTACCGCCGCCGCGCCGAAGCTGGAGAAGGGCGACTGGCCTGCGGTGATCGCGCTCCTGCTGCTGATCCCGGTGCTGGCGGTCGCGATCGTGCCCAACAACCAGATCTTCAACGCCTATCTCGTCTGGGGCGACCAGCAGTTCGATCTCGTCTTCATGGG
>JACFNY010000451.1 GCA_019454625.1 Sphingomonadaceae bacterium | reverse complement strand
AACTTGCCGAAGTGGCGCTGATGAAGGCGGCGGGCGCGGTCGGCATCGCCACGGGGCGCCGCCAGATCGCGTCCGCGGCGGTCATGCACCGGCTGCTGCAATACGCCGCCGCGTTCGATCTCGTCACCGTGGTTCACGCCGAGGACGCCGCCCTCACCGAAGGCGCGGAAGCCACCACGGGGGAGACCGCGACCCGGCTCGGCCTCGCCTCCGCCCCCGCCATCGCGGAGGCGGTCGCCATTGCGCGCGACGTGCGACTCGCCGAGGCGGCGGGCGCGCAGCTCCATATCCATCAGGTGACGACCGCCGAGGGGCTGGACGTGATCCGCGCCGCCCGCGCGCGCGGCGCGCGCATCACCTGCGGCACGGCCCCGGCATATTTGTTGCTGAACGACGAGGCCGTCACCGGCTACCGCACCTTCACGCGCCTGTCGCCGCCGCTCCGCGCCGAGGACGACCGCCGCGCGCTCCTCGCCGGCCTTGCGGACGGCACGATCGACTGCCTCACCTCGGCGCACGACCCGCGCGCGCAGGACGAGAAGCGGCTTCCGTTCGCGCAGGCGGCACCCGGCATGTCGGGCGCGGAGACGCTGCTCGCATTCGGTATATCGGCGGGTGAGAACGCGGGCACGCCCCTCACCCGCCTGATCGCGATGATGAGCGCGACACCGGCCGCCATTTTCGGCGTGCCGGGTGGCAACCTCGGCGTGGGCGCGCCTGCCGACATCGTGCTGTTCGACCCGGGCGCGCCGTGGCGCGTCGACGCGTCGAAGTTCGTCTCGGCGGGCGACAACACGCCGTTCGACGGGCTTCCCGTGCAGGGCCGCGTGAGATGGACCGTGAAGGGCGGCGAAATCGCCTTCGCGGGCTGATCAGGCTTTCTTGGAGGACGTCGCTTCCGGAGCGCCCGCACCCTTGCGGACGAAGCAGCTGTAGCCCTCGGCCTTGAGGTTCCGGCAGAGATCGACCGCCTCGGTGACGTTCGCGAACGAGCCGATGGCGAGGCGGTGGTAGGTCGCGCCCTTCACCTCGATCTGGCTGCGGATCGGATCGAACTCGCCGAGCGCGCTGTTCTTGCGAACCAGCGTCTTCCATCCGGCGTTCAGGAATTCCGGCTTCGCGTAAGAGCCGAGCTGGACGACCCACGCGCCATGCGTCGGCTTCGGCAGCGCGCGGATCTCCCGCTTCACGGCGGAAACGGGTTTCGGCGCGTCGAAGGCGGGCTGCACGGCGCGGATCTTCACGATCGGCTGCGCGGGCTCTGCCGCGACCGGCACCTCGGCGCGGGCGATGGCGACCGGCTCGGGCCGAACGGTCGGCGCGGCTTCGGCGACGACCGCCGGGGCCGGTTCGGGAGCGGCAGCGACGGCCACGGGTTCCAGCTCGCTTTCCTCGACCGGGACGTCCACGACGGGCTGCACGTCCGCCACCGCCACCATCGTCTCGACCTGCGGCGGCGCCCAGGCGAGCGCGACCGGGCGTCCGGCGTCGTTCGCGGCCATTTCCACGCCGAGCACCGAGGCAGTGCGCCACGCGCTGTCCGTATTGGAGGCGATCGCGGCCCATTCCGCCACGCGGGCATCGACCGCATCCGGCGTCAGATCCATCGAGGCGGTCGTGCGCGCGGCGGCCCACTCGCCGGAGAGCGCCTGCGCGAGCGCGAGGTTCTGGCGGAGGCGCGGCGTCGAGGTGCCTGCGCGGACG
>JACFNY010000010.1:7157-15570 GCA_019454625.1 Sphingomonadaceae bacterium | reverse complement strand
CGTCGCCAACAAGGTCGGCGACTACGACATGGTCACGCAGGTCGTCGCGCAGCTCGAGAGCGACAACGGCACCAGCGGCACGGTGCGCAACATCATCGAGAACGGACGCGGCGGGCGGGAGCGATTGCAGAAGATCCTCGCCGAGGAATTTCTCGCCGAACTGCGCAAGGCGTATCCGGCAATGCTGGACGATTTCCGGGCCGCCTACCGGGCCGCGCTCTCGCCGTCCGAACTCGATGCCGCGATCGGCTTCCTGAAAAGCCCGGCGGGCCAGAAATTCATGGCGGCCGAGCAGCAGACGCAGGTTCGCATGAAGGCCATCGGCGAACGTGCCGGGATGACCGCCGGAATGGCCGCCGTCTCCAATGGTTTTGCCCGCGCGCAGCGCGAAATGCTGGATGAAGCGAAATGACGACCGAAGCCGAACGTGAACGCATCGCCCGCGAGGGCATGTACCGCCCGGAGATGGAATCCGATGCCTGCGGCGTCGGCCTGATCGCCGCGACCGACGGCAAGCCGTCGCGGCGCGTGGTGACGCTCGGCATCGACGCGCTGAAGGCGGTGTGGCATCGCGGCGCGGTGGACGCCGACGGCAAGACCGGCGACGGCGCGGGCATCCATGTCGAGCTGCCCATCGCCTTCTTTTCGAAGCACATCGAGCACGCCGGCCACAAGCACCGCATCGACCGCCTGCTCGCCGTGGGACAGGTGTTCCTGCCGCGCACCAACCTTGCCGAGCAGGAGACCTGCCGCAGCATCGTCGAATCCGAGATCATCGACTTCGGCTACGAGATCTACGGCTGGCGGCAGGTGCCCGTCGACACCTCGGTGATCGGCGACAAGGCGAAGCAGACGCGCCCCGAGATCGAGCAGATCATGATCAAGGGGCCGCAGCCGGGCGACCACTACGAGAACCAGGACGCGTTCGAGAAGGACCTGTACCTGATCCGCCGCCGCATCGAGAAGAAGATCGTCGAGGCGCAGATCCGGGACTTCTACATCTGCTCGCTGTCGTCGCGCTCGATCATCTACAAGGGGCTGTTCCTCGCCGAGGCGCTGTCCGTCTTCTATCCCGATCTCCAGGACGAGAAGTTCGTCAGCCGCTTCGCGATCTATCACCAGCGCTATTCGACGAACACCTTCCCCACATGGTGGCTGGCGCAGCCGTTCCGCTGCATCGCCCACAACGGCGAGATCAACACGGTTCGCGGCAACAAGAACCTGATGAAGAGCCACGAGATCAAGATGGCCGCGCAGGCCTTCGGCGACCTTTCGGGCGACATCAAGCCGGTGATCCCGGCGGGCGCATCGGACACCGCCGCGCTCGACGCGACGTTCGAGGTGATGGTGCGTTCGGGACGCGACGCGCCGACCGCCAAGCTGATGCTGGTGCCCGAGGCGTGGAACAAGGACACCACGCTCGCGCAGGCGCACCGCGACATGTACGCCTTCTTCGCCAGCGTCATGGAGCCGTGGGACGGCCCCGCCGCGCTCGCCATGACCGACGGGCGCTGGATCGCCGCCGCGGTCGACCGCAACGCGCTGCGGCCGATGCGCTTCACGCGCACCAGCGACAACCTGCTGATCGTCGGCTCCGAAACCGGCATGGTCGTGGTGCCCGAGGCGACCGTGATCGAGAAGGGACGGCTGGGGCCGGGCCAGATGATCGCCGTCGACCTCGACGAGGCGCGCTACTACGACGACAAGGCGATCAAGGACCGCGTCGCGGGCGAGGCGGACTATGCCGCGCTGGTGAAGGGTTTCCGCAACTTCGCCGACGTGCCGGGCGCGGACGCGCCGGAACCGGGACAGGCGCTGGAGGCCGACGAGCTTCGCCGCCGTCAGGTCGCCGCCGGCCTCACGCTGGAGGACATGGAGCTGATCCTCGCGCCGATGGTGGAGGACGCCAAGGAAGCAGTCGGCTCGATGGGCGACGACACGCCGCTCGCGGTCATCTCCGAGAACCCGCGCTGCCTGTCGCACTTCTTCCGGCAGAACTTCAGCCAGGTGACGAACCCGCCGATCGACTCGCTTCGCGAAACGCGCGTGATGAGCCTGAAGACGCGCTTCTCGAACTACGCCAACATCCTCGACAAGGACGCCAAGCAGCAGGGCGTGGTGGTGATGGAATCGCCCGTGCTCTCGAACCGGGACTGGGCGCGGCTGCTTACCCATTTCGGCGATCAGGCCGCGACCATCGACTGCACCTACGAGGTCGCGGGCGGCCCCGCCGCGCTGCGCGAGGCGATCGCCCGCGTGCGCGCCGAGGCCGAACACCTCGTGCGTTCGGGCAAGAGCCAATTGTTCCTCACCGACGAGAACGTCTCGAAGACGCGCGCGGGCATCACCATGATCCTCGCCGCAGCGGGCGTGCACACGCACCTCGTGCGCAAGGGCCTGCGCTCCTTCGCCAGCATCAACGTGCGTTCGGCGGAGTGCATGGACACGCATTACTTCGCGGTGCTGATCGGCGTCGGCGCGACCACCGTGAACGCGTGGCTGGCGCAGGAATCGATCGCGGCGCGCCATGCCAAGGGCCTGTTCGGCGACATGGACCTCACGACCTGCGTGAACCGCTTCAGGAAGGCGATCGAGGACGGCCTCCTCAAGATCATGGCGAAGATGGGCATCAGCGTCATCTCCTCCTATCGCGGCGGCTATAATTTCGAGGCGGTCGGCCTGTCGCGCGCGCTCGTCAACGATTTCTTCCCCGGGATGCCCGCGAAGATCTCGGGCGAGGGCTTCTCGTCGCTGCACGTGAGCGCGCGCGACCGGCATCTGCTCGCCTACGACGAGGAGGTGACGGCGCTGCCCGTCGGCGGCCTCTACCGCTACCGCGCGGGCGGCGAGCCGCACGCATGGCAGGCGAACCTCATCCACCTGCTCCAGCAGGCGGTGGCGAGCGACTCCTATTCCACCTACCTCCAGTTCAGCCGCGGCATCCGCGACCTGCCGCCGATCTACCTGCGCGACCTGCTGGAGTTCAATCACCTGCGCCCGCCGGTGCCGGTGGAAGAGGTGCAGTCGATCGCCGAGATCCGGAAGCGGTTCGTGACGCCGGGCATGTCGCTCGGCGCGCTGTCGCCCGAGGCGCACGAGACGCTCTCCATCGCCATGAACCGCATCGGCGCCAAGGCCGTCTCGGGCGAGGGCGGCGAGGACCGCTCGCGCTACAGGCCCTACCCCAACGGCGACAATGCGAACTCGGTGATCAAGCAGATCGCCTCCGGCCGCTTCGGCGTCACCGCCGAGTACCTCAACGCCTGCGAGGAGATCGAGATCAAGGTCGCGCAGGGCGCGAAGCCCGGCGAAGGCGGGCAGCTTCCCGGCTTCAAGGTGACGGAGATGATCGCGCGCCTCAGGCACTCGACGCCGGGCGTGACGCTGATCAGCCCGCCGCCGCACCACGACATCTATTCGATCGAGGACCTCGCGCAGCTCATCTACGACCTGAAGCAGATCAACCCCGACGCGCGCGTCTGCGTGAAGCTGGTGTCGGAAGCGGGCATCGGCACGATCGCGGCGGGCGTCGCCAAGGCGCACGCCGACGTGATCCTCGTCTCGGGCAACGTCGGCGGCACCGGTGCGTCTCCGCAGACCTCGATCAAGTACGCGGGCACGCCGTGGGAGATGGGCCTCACCGAGGTCAACCAGGTGCTGACGCTGAACAGCCTGCGCGGCCGCGTGAAGCTGCGCACCGACGGCGGCCTCAAGACCGGGCGCGACGTGGTGGTCGCCGCAATCCTCGGCGCCGAGGAGTTCGGCATCGGCACGCTCTCCCTCGTCGCGATGGGCTGCATCATGGTGCGCCAGTGCCATTCGAACACCTGCCCGGTGGGCGTCTGCACGCAGGACGAGAAGCTGCGCCAGAAGTTCGCGGGCTCGCCGGAGAAGGTCATCAACCTGATGAGCTTCATCGCCGAGGAGGTGCGCGACATCCTCGCCGGGCTCGGCTTCCGCAGCCTCGACGAGGTGGTCGGCCGCACCGAGCTGCTGCGTCAGGTGAGCCGCGGCGCCGAGCACCTCGACGATCTCGACCTCAATCCCATCCTCGCCAAGGTGGACGCGCCCGACAGCGAACGGCGCTTCAACATCGCCGGCCGCCGCAACGAGGTGCCCGACAGCCTCGACGCGCAGATGCTCGTCGACGCGAAGGCGGTGTTCGACCGCGGCGAGAAGATGCAGCTCACCTACAGCGTGCGCAACACGCACCGCGCGGTCGGCACGCGCTTCTCCTCGGCGATCACGCGCAAGTACGGCATGAACGGCCTCGCGCCCGGCCACGTGCACGTCCGGCTCAGGGGCTCGGCCGGCCAGTCGCTCGGCGCCTTCGCGGTGCAGGGACTGAAGCTCGAAGTGTTCGGCGACGCCAACGACTATGTCGGCAAAGGGCTTTCAGGCGCGACCATCGTGGTGCGGCCGCTCGTGTCCTCGCCGCTCAAGTCCAACGAGAACACGATCATCGGCAACACCGTGCTCTACGGCGCCACGGCGGGGCGCCTCTACGCGGCGGGGCAGGCGGGCGAGCGGTTCGCCGTGCGCAACTCGGGCGCGGAGGTCGTCGTCGAGGGCTGCGGCGCCAACGGCTGCGAGTACATGACCGGCGGCATGGCGGTGATCCTCGGGCCCGTGGGCGACAATTTCGCGGCGGGCATGACCGGCGGCATGGCGTTCATCTACGATACGGCGGGCGATTTCGACACGCGCGCCAACCCGGACAGCGTCGTCTGGCAGCCGGTGCGCGCCGCGTACTGGGAAGGCGTGCTCCGCGCCGCCGTGGAGGCGCACCACCGCGAAACCGATTCCGGCTGGGCGCAGTCGATCCTCGAGGACTGGGAAAGCGCGCTGCCCCGCTTCGTGCAGGTCTGCCCCAAGGAGATGGTGAGCCGCCTCAAGCACCCGCTCGAGGACGCGGAAAGCGTGGTCGCGGCGGAGTGAGGTTGCAGCGCCGCGGGCTTCCCCGTATCACCGGGGCTCATCATGTGGCGCCTCTACCAATATCCGCTCTGCCCGTTCTCGCGCAAAGTCCGTCTCGCGCTTGCCGAAAAGGGCGTCGAGGTCGAGCTCGTCCACGAGCTGCCGTGGATGCGCCGCGATGAATTCGTCGACCTGAACCCGGCCGGGCAGACCCCGGTGCTGATCGGCGACCGCGGCGCGGCGCTCGTCGACAGCACCGCGATCTGCGAATATTTCGAGGAAACCATCGAGCGTATGCCGCTGCTCGGCGCGAGCGCCGCCGACCGCGCCGAGGTGCGCCGCCTGTGCGCGTGGTTCGACCAGAAATTCTACGCCGAGGTCGGACACATGCTGCTCGCCGAGCGCATGTACAAGCGCATCGTGCAGCGCGCCGCGCCGGACGGCGGCGCGCTCCGCACCGCGGGCCGCAACCTCGAGCACCATCTCGGCTACATCGAGTACCTGCTCGATCACCGCCGCTGGCTGTCCGGCACGACGTTCGGCCTCGCCGATCTCGCCGCGGCGGCGCACCTGTCGGTGGTGGACTATCTCTCCGCGCTCGACTGGCACGGCCACGCGACGGCGAAGCAATGGTATTCGGCGATCAAGTCGCGGCCCACGTTCCGCGCGCTGCTCTCCGAACGCATGGACGGCCTCGCGCCGCCCGCGCACTACGACAAGCTGGATTTCTAGAAGACCGGTCGCCTACTTCGGCTCGGGCACCTTCTCGCGCGCCTTCTGGAGCTGACGCTCACGGCGCCACTGCTCGTATTCGTTGCGGCTGCAACCCACGTCGCCCGCGGGGCCGACGGCGCTGCACGCGCTGCTTGGCGCGACATTGCCCGGCTCGGTCAGCTTCAGCCGCTCGCTCGGCACGTCGGTGCCCGGCTCGCCGGGCTCGGGCGGCGTTTCGACGGCGGGTTCCTCGTCGGGGCGGCCGCACACGACGATCTCGCCGCGACGCTCGGGGTTCGGACACTTCTCCGGCATCCACTGATCGAGCGGCACGCGCTTCAGGACACCGCTGTTCGTTACGGGAGGCTTGCTCTCCGTCTGGGCGGCCTGCGCCAGCGCCGTACCGGACGCCATCGCGCCCGCCATTCCAATCGCCGCAACCAGAGCCAGACGAATCATCGCGTTCCTTTCCGCCGCCGTCCGCAGGTGAACGGCATCCACACCCTTACCCAACGCCGCGCGGCGTGAACAGTGCCTGAACTTTTCGCGCGCGCGGCCGCCGACAGGGATCAGCTGACGAGCAGCGCCCGCGCCTGGCTGCCGAGGTGCGCGAGCATCGCGGTGGTGACGACGCCAGACCTCCGCGCCCGCGCCGCCGCGTCCGCCATGCGCTCGATGACGACCGGATTGGCCGCGCTCCACGCCTCGATCGCCTTCACCGGATCGCCGCCCTTCTTCGTCTGGCGCTTGATGAGGTCGATGCGCAGCTGCTCGAAATCGCGCAGCAGGCCTGCGACGAGCAGCCGCTCCCACGGGTCGGAGGGAGAAAGCTGGGCGGTGACGCCCTTCGCCCAGTCGAGCCCCAGCGTCTCGCCGACGCGCGTGTAGGCATCGGCAATGGCGCGTTCGGTGACGCCGAGCTCGGCCGCGAGCTTGGCGTTGCCGATCGACCCGTCGAGGGCTTCCAGCGCCACCAGACGCTCGGTGATGTCGCCGGGCGCGCCGCCCTGCAACAGTTCCTGCCGCAGCCGCTCGACCTGCGCGCGCGGCTCGGGCCTCAGCAGCTTGTCGAGCTGCTTCGCGAGCCGCTGGATGCCGGGCTTCCATGCCGCGATGCACTGGGAGGGCTGGTCGCCCGGCGCCGAGGCGCGCAGCGCGTCCGCCATCTGCGTGCGGAGACCGCGGATCGACTTCGCGTGCAGCATGATGTGCGTGCGCGCGTCGACCGCTGCCGCGTCGATCGTGCGCCAGAGGTCGCGCAGGTCGAACAGCTCGCGCGCCATCACGAAGGCAGAGGCGACGTGCGCAAGGCTGGTGCCCTGCTCCTCCGAAAGCTCGAAGGCGAGCGTGATGCCGCCGCGGTTGACGATCTGGTTCGCAAGCTTGGTGGCGATGATCTCGCGGCGCAGCCGGTGGCCGGTCACGCCCGCCTTGAACGCCTTCAGCACGGCGGGCGGGAACGCCATCTCGAGGTCGTGCGCGAGCAGCGGATCGTCCGGCAGCGGGCTTTCGACGATCGTGTCGTAGAGCGTCATCTTCGCATAGGCGAGCAGCACGGCGAGCTCGGGCCGTTCCAGCCCGCCGCCGCCGAGCGCGCGCTGCGTCAGCTGCTCGTCGGTCGGCAGGTTCTCGACGATGCGATCGAGCCGGCCGCTCGCCTCCAGAAGCTGGATGACGCGCTGGTAAGCGGGCAGCGCGCCGCTGCCACCGGTCTCGGCCACGGAAATGGCCTGCGTCTGCATCACGTTGTCGCGCAGCACGAGCTGGGCGACGTCGTCCGTCATCGATTCGAGCAGCGTGTTGCGCGCCGCCATGCTCATCTTGCCGGAAGCGAGCGCGGGTTGCAGCGCGATCTTGATGTTGACCTCATTGTCCGAGCAATCGACGCCCGCCGAATTGTCGATGAAGTCGGTGTTGATGCGGCCGTGGGCGCGTGCGAAGGCGATGCGCCCCTGCTGCGTGACGCCGAGGTTCGCGCCCTCGCCGATCGCGCGCACGCGCATTTCCTCGGCATTGACGCGGACGGCGTCGTTGGCACGGTCGCCGACGTCGGCGTTCGATTCCGTCGCCGCCTTCACATAGGTGCCGATCCCGCCGAACCAGCAGAGGTCGGCACGGCTCTTCAGGATCGCGCGCATCAGCTCGTTCGGCGAAAGCGTTTTCGCGTCCACATCCAGCATCGCCTGCACCTCGGGGGCGAGCGCGATCGACTTCTGGCTGCGCGGGAAGACGCCGCCGCCCTTCGAAATCAGTTTCCTGTCATAGTCTTCCCACGACGAGCGCGGCAGCCTGAACAGCCGGTCGCGCTCCTTCCAGCTTTTCGCCGGATCGGGATCGGGGTCGAGGAAGATGTGGCGGTGATCGAACGCCGCGACCACCTTCAGCGCCTTCGACAGCAGCATACCGTTGCCGAACACATCGCCCGACATGTCGCCGACGCCGATCACGCGGATCGGGTCCTTCTGCACGTCGATGCCGAGCTCGTGAAAATGCCGCTGCACAGAAATCCACGCGCCGCGCGCGGTGATGCCCATCGCCTTGTGGTCATATCCGTTGGCGCCGCCGCTCGCGAACGCATCGCCGAGCCAGAAGCCGTGATCGACGCTGATCGCGTTGGCGATGTCGGAGAAGCTCGCCGTGCCCTTGTCGGCCGCGACGACCAGATACGGATCGGGCGCGTCGTGGCAGACGACGCCCGCGGGCGGCACGTCCTTGCCGTCCACGATGTTGTCCGTCACCGACAGGAGCGCGCGGATGTAGATGCGATAGGACTCCTGTCCTT
>JACFNY010000010.1:0-7137 GCA_019454625.1 Sphingomonadaceae bacterium | reverse complement strand
GGGAGAGAAGCCGCCCTTGGAGCCGGTGGGAACGATGACCGCGTTCTTCACCATCTGCGCCTTGACGAGGCCGAGCACCTCGGTGCGGAAATCGTCGCGGCGGTCCGACCAGCGCAGGCCGCCGCGCGCGATGCGCCCGCCGCGCAGGTGGATGCCCTCGACGCGCGGGGAATAGACCCAGATCTCGCGGTACGGCACGGGCGGCGGCAGGCCCGGCACCGCATGGGAATCGAGCTTGAACGCCAGCGCCTCCGGCCCGGCCCCGGAATCACCGTTCACGAACGCATTGGTGCGCAGCGTCGCAGAGACGATGTCGCGGTAGAGGCTGATGATGCGGTCCTCGTCGATCGCGGACACATCGGCGAGGCCGCCGTCGATCCGCGCGCGCGCTTCGGCGACGGCCGCGTCGCGTGCCTTGAGGCCCGGCGCGTGGCGGGCGCGAAACAGGTCGACGAGCGCCGCCGTGATCGCGCCGTGCGCGCGCAGCGCATCGACCACCGTCTGCTGGCTGTAGGAGATGCCGGTCTGTCGCATGTAGCGGAAATAGGCCCGCAGCCAGACGACGTTGCCGATCGGCAGGCCTGCGCCGACGACGAGCGCGTTGAACACGTCGTTTTCCTGCTCGCCCTTCAGCACGGCGCGGAGCGCCGGTTCGGCACGTTCCTTCACGAACGTCATGTCGATGGCCTCGCCGCGGCCGCTTTCCACCATGAAATCATGGATCCAGCCGAGCCGCCCGCCCGCGAGGTCGAACGGGTACTCCTCGATCACCCGGAAGCCGAAGTTCTCGAGCGCCGGGACCACCTCGGAGAGCGGGATGATCTCGCCGAGCCGGTAGATCTTTATGCGCAGCCGGTTCCCGGCGTCGCCGGGGCGGCGGTAGATGAACACGTCGCGGTCGTCGCCGGTTTCGAGCGCGGTGAGGCGCATCACGTCCTCGGCGGCATCGTCGGCGCTGAACTGCTCGCGGTAGGATGCCGTGAAGCTGCGGCCGTGGCTGAGCGCGAGGCGCGCCGCGCGGGTCGCCCCGGCGCGCTCGGCAAGCGCGGTTTCCAGCGCTTCCTCCCATCCGCGCACCAGCGAGGTGAGCCGCGCGTCGAGCGCCGCCTCGTCGACCGCAGGCACCTGCCCCGGCGTGGTGCCGAGGTAATATTGCACGCGCGCGAGCCCCTCGGCGCGCAGTTCCACGTCATAGCGCGAAAGCCGCGCCTGGAACGCATCCTCCAGCATCGCGCCGACGCGCTCGCGAATGCCGCTGTGATAGGCGTCGCGCGGCACGTAGACGATCACCGACACGAAGCGGCCGAACGGGTCGAGCCGCGTGAACAGCTTCGGGCGCGGCCGTTCGAGCAGCGACAGCATACCGAGCGCCATGTCGGACAGCCGATCGGCATCGACGAGGAACAGATCCTCGCGCGGGAACGTGTCGATGATGTGCGCGAGCGCCTTGCCGGTGTGGCTGCGCGGATCGAAGCCGAGCGCAGCCTCGACGCGCTCCACCTTGCGGCGCACGATCGGGATCGACTTCGGCGAGGCCGCGAGCGCCGCGGACGTGAACAGGCCCGCGAAGCGGCGTTCGCCGATCACCTTGCCCTTGTCGTTGTAGCGCTTGACGCTGACGACATCGTAGAAGGCGCTGCGGTGCACCGAGGACACGGTGTTCGCCTTGGTGACGAGCAGCGGGTTCGGCGTCGCCATATAGGTGCGCAGCGCGGGCGGCAGCACCTCGAAACCCTCGGCGCCGCGCCACAGCGGGAACGCCGGGTCGCGCAGCAGGCCGAGGCCCTCGCCCGGCTTCGGCTCGACCTTCGGATCGGTGAGCGCGCGGCCGAATTCGTAATCGCAGGCGCCGAGCAGCGTGAAATTGTCCTGTCCGAGCCAGTCGAGGAAACCCTTCGCCTCCATCACCTCGTCGGCGGGAACCGGGATCGACGAGCGGCCGAGCTCGACCCGCGCGTCGCCGAGGCGGGCGAGCATCGCGCGCCAGTCCTCGACCGCGACGCGCACCTCGGCGAGCACGCGCGCGAGGTCCTCGGCAAGCGCGGTGCGACCGCGCGCGCCGACCCGGTCGGCCTCGATATAGATGAAGGATTCGCGAAGCCCGCCGTCCGCCTCGCCCCACGCCGGGGCCAGCGCCTTCAGCCTTCCGGCCTTGTCGCGCTCGACCGCGAGGATCGGGTGCAGCAGCCGGTGGATGGTGATGCCGCTGCGGGTGAGCGCGGCCGACACCGAATCGACGAGGAACGGCATGTCGTCGTTGAGGATGCCGATCCACGTGCGGCGGCGGCCCGGCTCGCCGTCCGAAGAAGCGATCTCGATGGCCGGCGTGCCCGGCGCGCGCGTCTCGAACAAGCCCGCCGCGAATTCGACGATGGCTTTCGCCGCATCCTTGCCCAAAGTCTCCGTCTCGCCCGGAAGCGCGTGATCGAAGAGAGCCTGCTCAAGTGATTTCAGAAGGTTACGGGAAATTCTGGGTTTCGGCGCATCATGTGTCGCCGCGGCGGTCGCCATCTCAATACTCCGGATAGAGAATGAGATGGCCTTATGCGATTTTGCCTCATCCGAGGCAAGTTCAGTGCGCGGCGAGGCGTTTCAGGGCCACTTCGAGCAGGTTTTCGGTGTGCGGAACGGCTTCCAGCACATCGATTCCGCCCGAATCGCTCTTTTTTGCCACGAGCAGCACGAACTCCTCGTCGGTCTGGATGTCGAGGTGCCCGAGCGGCGCCGACGCGCGCAGCCGTTCCCGCACCGTCTCGGTGGTTTTCGCGGCCGGTTTCGCCGTCTCCGCGTTCTTCGCGGCACGCTCGCGCTGCACCAGCCCCTTGAGACCGCCCTCGGCGCCCACCACGAAGGCGATGAACCCGCCCGCCGGAACGCCTGCCCGCACCGCCGCGCCGAGCGCCGACGCGAACTCGGTGAGCCGCGTCTTGTCGTAGTCCGCGCCGAACACCAGCTTCGCCACCGCCGTCATCGGCGCGCGCGCCTGCACCTTCAGCCCGGCCTCGGCGAGGAGCGCGGCGAAGCCCTCGGGATCGCCCGCGGACGCGAGGTGGAAATCATAGGCGTTGCCGAGCGCACGGTAGAGCGCGGCGCGCGAGCGCTGGTCCGCCGTGTGCACCGCGGCGGCGTTGGCGCGCGCGACCGCGAGCCGGCCCGCAAGGTCGGTCGGCTCCAGCTCGACGACCGCGGCCTCGGGCTTCTGCGCGATGATCGCATCCTCGCCCTCGGCCTCGTGCGCCTCGAACGCCAGCTGCGCCTCGAACTCGGCGCCCGCCAGCTCTTTCCAGTTGATGACGCCGTAGATGAAATCAATGCTGTCGCCGTCCGACGAAAGCGGCATCAGGATGCCCCGATACAGCGTGTTGTTGCCGCGCTGCGACACGAACTCGGCCTCGAAGCCGATCGGCGCGCGGTTGGCGATGATCTCGAAGAAATGATCGGTGAGCCGCGAGACCAGCGAACGACTCGGCACGCGGTCGAGCGCGATGTCGGCGCTCGAAAGCCCGCATTCCTCGCGCAGCAGGGCGCCGATGTAGCGAAGGCGCGGATTCTCGCGGTCCTCGGTGAAGTCGAGCAGGATCGAGTGCGGCCCGAAGTCGTCGAGGCTCGCCGGATCGAGATCGGTCACGCTCGGCAGCTCGCGGCCGCGCAGCAGCGACGCCCAGTAGTTGTAGGCGCGCACGTGCATCCGCCGCTCGTCCTGGTCGGCGAAAATCGGCGGCGCCTCGAAATCCGGTTCGGAAAGATCGAGAAAGTCTTCGCTCATGTCGCTCATTTTCGAACCCAATTCATCGGCAAGGCTGAACCGGCGCGAACCATGCCCCCGAAGCCGTTGAATAATGGTTAACAGCCTGTTTCGCCGCGCGGCGCGGGCCCGACCGCCGCCCCGTCAACCGCATGGTCAAAGCCTCGTTAACGATTGTCCGCTAGCGTCCGCGCACATGGTGATCGAGGGGCGCAGCGGGTGACACGGGCAATTCAGGACTGGGCGAAATCGGGCGGGGCCGGCGTGATCGTGTCGGCGCCGTCGACACCGCAGCTCAACGTGGCGGACCGGCGGCAGGCCGTGGACCCCGACGGCACGCTGGTCGCGACGCTCGCCGAGTTCTGGCCGCACGTGGAGCCCGGGATCCACAGCTTCGTCCAGACCTACATCGACCACTTCGCCCGCCTCGCGCCCGGCCATACCCGCGCCGACGATCCCGAGGGGCGCAAGCTCGCCGAGGGCATCGCCTACGCGCGCGAGAAATGGTGCGACCCGTTCGGCGCCGCCTTCGGCGAGCGCCTCGTCGCCGCCGCGCGCGCCATCGACCGGCGCGGCATCCCGCACCATGTCGTGCTTGCGAGCTATCAGGCGAGCGACGAGGCGGTGCTGCGGCACCTGAGCGTCGTGCTTGCCGACGAGCCCGGCCGCTTGCTGCGCGCCACGGCGGCGCTGATGCGCCTCGCCTCCTACGAGACGAGCGTGCTGATCGCCGCGCTCCACGACATCGAGCGCGCGCGCGTCGACACGCTGCTTCGCGAGCAGGCGAACCGCTTCCGGCAGGACATCGCCGCCGTCGTCGAACGTGCCGGCGCACAGAGCCGCGCGCTGCGCGAGCGGTCCCACGCGGCGGCGCGGCGCACGCGCGAGATGCTGGGCAGCGCCGCCGAGGTCTCGTCCGCGGCCGAGCAGTCCGCCGTCGCGATGCGCCAGGCGGCCGAAACCGCCGCGAGCCTGATCCGCGTGATCGAGGAAACGCGCCGCGAGGTCGACGCCACCACCGGCATCGCCAACGAGGCGACCGCGCAGGCCGACGCCGCCGCGACCACCGTCTCCATGCTCGAAAGCCATGGGCAGGCGATCGAATCCATCGTCAGCCTGATTCGCGACATCGCCGGCCAGACCAACCTCCTCGCGCTCAACGCCACGATCGAGGCGGCGCGCGCCGGCGAAAGCGGCCGCGGCTTCGCCGTCGTCGCCTCCGAGGTGAAGTCGCTCGCCGGCCAGACCGCGCGCGCGACCGACGAGATCGCCGCCAAGATCGCCGCCATCCAGGAGGCGACGCGCAACACGGTGAACGCCAACGGCGCGATCCGGCGCACCGTGGACGGCGTCCGCGTCTCCGCCGACAGCATCCGCACCGCGATGGACAGCCAAGCCGCCACGGTCACCACGATCAGCGGCTCGGTCGACGAAACCGCACTTTCCGCCGACGCCATGTCCCACGCCATCGCCCGCATCCGCCAGACGACCGAGGCGATGGCCTCCGAGATGGACACGGTCGAAACCTCGTTCCGCAGCGTCGACGACGAACTCGCCGCGCTCCAGCAGGCCGTGCACAGCTTCACGACCGGCCTCGCCGCCTGACGCCGAGGCGCAGCTTGGTGCTTGTCTTGACCCACGCGCACTGTTAAGGGGACCGCCGTTTCCGGGATCAGGCCGCTTTAGCTCAGCCGGTAGAGCACATCATTCGTAATGATGGGGTCGCGTGTTCGAGTCACGCAAGCGGCACCACTCTTTTCAAAGACTTAGCCAGAAAATCAGAGAGTGACCAGCACTCACCCCTGTTTCTGGCAATCACCAGACAATCACCGGACTGCCTAGTTGGCTATGTAAAATCATCCGCGACAACACAGATTCCGCCGTGATAGGGATTCGGCATGACAGAGGCGGGTTTTGGCATTGGCGCTTATACGCTGACTGAGGCTGGCAAGCTCCTCAACGTCTCTCCAGCAACTATCCGTCGTTGGCTATTTGGCTACAGCTATGACCATCACGGCCCCAGAACCCACCAGGAACCTCTCTGGCAACCTCAGTACGCTTCCCTGCCGGACGAGCCTCTGCTTGGGTTTCGAGACCTTATAGAGGCTCGTATAGTACGCGGCCTTCGCTCGCTTGGCATTGGGTTACCGACCATTCGCGGGTGTTTGCGGCGAGCCAGCGAAATCGTGGGGGATAGTCACCCCTTCTCCACGCGGAGATTTAAGACTGACGGGAAACGGATTTTTCTCGAACAGATCAACGAACATGGCGACGAGTACCTCATCGACTTGAAGATTCTGCAACATGCGTTTCGCAAGATCGTCGAGCCATCCTTTGTCGATTTGGACTTTGACTCTGATGCGGCATCGAGATGGTGGCTGCTGCACAAGCGGCGTACAATCGTTTTGGATCCGGCACGTAGCTTCGGACAGCCGATCGTCGCAGAAACCGGCGTCCCAACGGCACGCATTGCGCAAGCTGTCGAGGCGGAAGGCTCAGTCGAACGTGTAGCAGAAATTTTTGATTTATCACCTTTGCTGGTTAAGGATGCACTGACCTTTGAAGGCCAGCGGACGGCCACCAAGCGGGCAGCGTGAAGCTCCTAATCGACCACAACCTGCCGCCGCGTATGGCAAACGCGTTGAACGAGATTTTCAAACCCGATCATCAAATTGTCGCTCTACGCGATAAGTTTGGGAGATCGGACCTCAAAGATGAAGAGTGGATTCCTGTGCTCGGCCGCGAAGGCGGGTGGGCCGTGCTTTCAGCAGACATGAACATCGCTCGCAAAACCCCTTCTCGTAACTTATTTGTTGGTATGGGGTTAGTGGGATTCTTCTTCAGTCCATCAATGCAAAAATGGCCGCTGAATAGACAGACTGCGCGGATATTGGTTCTCTGGCCGCAAATGGCTTCTCACATGAACACTACAGCCAATGGCGTATTCGAGATTCCGGCCAGCGGGACAAAATTCAGATCAATCGGGCGTTAAAATGCCCGCTGTTCCGTCGCAGGATCATAGTTGCGGCATGGCGCGGTGAAGTTGCCTGACTTGCCGCTGATGCTGAGCATCCCGGTCATGCGGTCGATCCGCACCTTAGGCGAGTTGATGAAGTTCACAGCAGCGTTCGCCGTGATCTCCCTGTCACCGATCTTCAGGTTCTCCAACTCCATCCAGCCGTCCTTGCCGCCACGAACGGGTGGGAGCATAGTGCGCGGCATCCTGATCTTGCCAACACCACCGACGATCTCAATGTTGACCTGATCCTGAAAGGCAACGTCCTTCGAGCCCATTGCCTGTCCCCATGCACTGTTTCCATTTGAGTCGGTGACATAAGCTGTCAATCGGCGCGCAAAAGGGCCCCCCGATCGGCGTCGAAGAGGGACCCCCT